>JAIEEW010000127.1 GCA_029067255.1 Clostridia bacterium
GTACCGTAGCGGGATTTAGTTTCATCGGATAAATCATTTATATTACCTCTTTGATTAATATTCTTATTTTATCAACACTCGATAAGCCTTTTGGGAAAGGTTACTTTGAATTCCGTTCCTTCGCCAGGCGCGCTGTTGAGAGAAATTTTACCGCCGTGTATCAGCGCTATCCTTTTGACGATCGCAAGTCCCAGCCCAGTAGAACTCTCGTTGGTGTACGTTCTGCTTGCGTCCACTTTGTAGAATCGTTCGAAAAGCCTGCTTTGATGTTCTTTGGCAATTCCAATACCGTCGTCCTTAACTTTTATTGATACGTTCCTATCCCCGCTCTCCACAGTTACCCAAACGTGTCCGCCCTGTTTGTTGTACTTGATAGCGTTGTTGACCAGATTCGATACCAAAGTCTGGATCATTTTCTTTCTTCCTATAAACTCGCCGTTGCCTTTCAAAGACATTTCAACCGACTTACTTTCGGCTACGCCTTGCAGTTCGTCAATAACGTCTTTGCACAATTCTCCCAAATCGAATTTGCTCACTTCTTCGCTATCGAAATCCGCGTCGAGTTTGGAAAGTTTGAGCATATCGTCAATAAGCAAACGCATACGCGACGCGTTGCTGTTGATTTCTTTAATACATTTATCAAGTTGCGATTTGGATACTCCGTCCATCGTCATAAGTTCAGAATAACCGCTTATTGCCGTAAGCGGAGTTTTAAGTTCATGCGAAGCGTTGGCAAAAAACTCGCTTCTTATTTTCGCAGAATTAACTTCCATAGTAACGTTCGTAAATACTATCAGCATAACTTCGCCGGTGATAACGTCCTTTTCTTGAATGGTGTTGAACGCCGTTTCCACACGGTATACGCCTTCGCCTATTTGAACTTCGCCGACGTAATACTTACTTTCATCAAGCGACTGACGAAGAGTATCGAGCAATTCGGAGTTGTCTACGATATACCCCAGATCCACGCCTACTACGGCGTCGCTCTTCTTGCCGAATATCTCCAACGCAGCGCCGTTTGTAAGCACTACTCTTCCGCTTTTCGACACAACTATTATGCCTTGATTTACGGACTGTAAAAGTATCGACGACTTCTTCTGCTCATATTGCAGATTGACAAAGTTTTTGGATATTTCTCCAGCCAAATCGTCTATCTTTGTCATTACCGCCTTGAATTCCGGAAAGTTAAGTCTTTGCGGAATTTGACTTTGCGTATATTCGCCGTTGTTTATATCAACCAATATTCTCTCAATCTTTTCAAAAGGTATAGTGGCAAACTTTATATTGAAAGTCAGCGCAATATAAGACGCGAATATCACGCCTATCCAAATTACTACCGCAAGCGCTACTACAAGAAAATAAGGGCCGCTATTGTAGATCACGTCAATAGAACATACAAGCATTATATACCCGTCGCGAAAATGCGAGTTGTCAACTCTTACCGCATAATTGAGCGTGGCGCCAGATTTATACAACTTACCCACAAAAAACGTTTCGCCTTTTTTCAACGCCTTCCCCAGTTGTCTAGGCTTGATCGAATCGATACTGATCTTCTCTTCTTCAACGATCTCTATTTCGTCCGTTTCGGGATTTTTTATTCTCTGATCGCCGCCGTAAATTATACTTTTATCGCTTCCGAAAACAACGAATTTGAAATAACTGTCGGTCGACCTGACGCCTTCAAGTCTTTGCGCGATATCGTCGTCGTTCACAGACTGCTTGAGTTGATCTATCAACGAAATCGATTCTTGCGCAAGAAACTTCTTCGAGTTGTCTATCGTATACATATTGAACAAAAGAAAAGTCAAAGCGACGGTTACGAACACCGCCACCGTCATGATCAAAACCACTCTTGTCAAAATCTTGTCTTTCATAGACCTGCCGCACTCTCCCGAACAACGCAAAACGCATTCGATACGCGTATATTATATAACTTGAAATAAGTAAAAGTCAATAACTATAAAAGGCGCAATCTTTTCGACCGCGCCCGCCATTTTGTCAATTACTGCAAAACTTGTATCCCACTCCCCTTATTGTGGATATGAGTTGTTTATCCGTATACGCGCCCAGTTTGCTTCTCAACGATTTTATATGCATATCAAGCGTACGCGTTTCTCCCACATATTCATAGTCCCACACTTGCGAAAGTATCGCGTCTCTCTTTACGACGCAATCGGCGTTTTTCATCAAAAGCGCCAGAAGATTGTATTCCTTTAGAGTGAGCGCAACCGCTTGTCCTTCAACGTAAACCGCATGCTCGGCGTTGTTTATCCGAACGACGGAACATTCCAAAGTTTCGTCTTCGGATTTCTTTGCTCCCGTCTTTCTCAAATTCGCCTTTACTCTAGCGATAAGTTCCAGCATACCGAAGGGTTTGGCAATATAATCGTCCGCCCCTGCGTCAAGTCCTCTGACTTTTATATTTTCGTCGCCTTTCGCGCTCGCTATGATAACGGGAATTTCTTTCGTCTTTGAATCGGCTTTAAGAATCGATAGCGCTTTGAGTCCGTCCATGCCCGGAAGCATCAGATCCAAAATAATAATATCGCAAGTTTCGTTTTCCAACGTTGCGAACATATCTTCCGCGCAAACGAAACTCTTACAGTCGAATTTATCTTCAAACGCAATTTCGTAAAGACCTCTTATACTCTCGTCGTCTTCAACGACAAAAACTTTGTATTCCATTTTATCTCCTTATAAACAATATTATTGTTTCTTAGTATTCAGTCTAACACAAAGGGCAAAAAGTGTAAATACCCATTACAAAAAACTAAAAATAAATTTACAAAATTTTACATTTCGCCCATAATTTATGTTTCAGTCTTTTACGCGATAAAAATCGCAGTCGAATCGCTCGCCAAGTTCCGACGAAGAAGTGAGAAAATCATAAAATTCCTTAGCGTATTTTCCCACTTCCGAAAGCGACGTTTTCATTATTTCGTCTATTCTCTCTCGCACTACCTTGCAATTTTCGTTTTCCTGCTTTTTTACCAATATATCCAAGCCCGCTTCGTTTCCGGTAGCCTTGAACGCAAAATGCAGAAAACTTCTCAACAATTTGTTTTGCGAAGATATAATCTTTGTGAATACTTTCCTGCTTTTCAAAGTTTTTTTGATATTCGCGGGCGACGTATTCATATATTTTGCGACTACTTCTCTTATCTGCTCATCGTTTGCTTGAAATCTAAGATATTTGTTGGAATAGGGATTCTCGCCGGTTTTAATAAGCAATTTTCTATCGTAATCCGTTTCTATAATAAAATGCTTTTCTACTTTCTCCGCCTCGACTTTGCATATATAAGGATGGACCGCGCTGTCAAGAATAAAATGCGTGAAATAACCTACGAGAAACGCCGTATCTCTCTCAACGTGGCAACTTCCCGACGCGCTTTCCTTGAATCTCGTCATTTGTTCCTTGAAATTTTCCCTGTGCAAAATCGAACCGTAACTTCTTACGTCGTTTTTCTTATACGGTTTATAATAAAAGAGCAAATCCCCGCCGCTAGATCCTATATCGTAAAACTTACGATTATCATCTATGATTCTTTTCAAATCTTCGGGAAATTTCTCAACGCATTTGTCTGCAAAATAATAATGCGCGTAAACTGATGGCATACTTCACACTCCTGTCTGTCAATTCGTTCAACTTTCTTTAATCTTAATATATTTTATTTCATCATATCTTTCAGCAAGTTTTCAAGATAATCCTTTCTTGCCGAAGAATCGTTTAGATCCACTCCGCTTCTCTGTCTAATTATATCGGTACGCAAAAAGGACTGTTCGATTATATAAATAACCCTTGACGCTATCAAATACGCTTTCTGCTCGTCGTAAGAAGGCTTGCAGTCCATAACGATAGGAATATACGCGTCGATAAGCGCCGACGTCGTGTCGTCTTTCGTCGTGTTGCCCAAATCGTAAATCAAAGCGACTTTGGACACGTTGGGCTTTGTATACAAATAATCAAAGGTCATAAGACACAGATAATTGAGTTTTTCTTTGGGTTTCATAAACGCCAAAGACTGTCTTACCTTGTGAAATTCGTCGACAATCCCCATTATCATTTTCTTAACGCATAGATTTATCAGCACTTCTTTAGAACCGAAATGGTAATTTACCAGACCTACGCCTATGTTCAGTCTTCCGGCAAGTTCCCTTACCGTTAGTTTTTGGGGGTCGTCGCCCTTCTCTTCGAGAATATTGATAGCCTCATCAATGATGGCTTCTTTGGTGATTTTCATAATAGAACTCCGTATTTTGAAATCTTGAACAATGTTCAGTTGTATTATAGAACAAAATACGACCTATGTC
>JAIEEW010000128.1 GCA_029067255.1 Clostridia bacterium
TTACATAACTGCCGACAACAACGAACGCTTATCTCAGGCAATGAAAGGAGTTGCGATTACGGAAATGCGCCACCACGCTATGCTCGGCGAAGCGATAGCCATGATGGGCGGAGATCCGATAATAGGCGGCTCGACTTGCTTTTGGTCGGGCTCGAACGTCAACTATATCAAAAATCCGATAGCCTTTCTTCAACACGATATTATGATGGAGAAACTCGCCATCGCCAACCATTCAAAGGCTGCGGCTTGCGTAAAAAATCCCACTTTGAGCGAACTTATGCTAAGGATCGTCAAAGACGAAGAACTTCACGTCGCGATCTTCAAAGAACTTCTCGACGAACTCACCGCGCAGTAAACAAAAAAATACTGCGTAAGGAATTCTTACGCAGTATTTTCTATTCTCTTATTACTTTATTTTTTCCAGCAACGCTTTCTGTATGCCGAGATTGCGTCGTTCGCTCGCTTCTCTGCTTTCGGCTTTGGTAGAAACGTAAACTTTGAGTTTGGGTTCCGTACCGCTAGGACGTATGCAAAGCCATTCGTCGTCGCCGAATTCGTATTTGATCACGTTGGTTTCGGGCAATTCGCTCATCTCTATTCTGCCGTCTTCAAAGTATCTTACGGTTCCGTCTTTGAGATCGGTCTTACTCTTCATCTCCACTCCGTCTACTACCAGCATGTCTTCGTTCCTGAATTCGTCCATTATGCTTGACATCTTTTCCATACCGTCCAGTCCTTTGAACGCTATTGACTTTGACGTCTCGACAAAATATCCAAATTTAGCGAAAATATCGTTGAGTTTGTCATAAAGCGAAATATTCTTGTATGCGTAATAACAAGCCATCTCCGCAAAAAGCATACTCGCTACTACCGCGTCCTTATCCCTTGCGTGAGTACCCGAGAGATATCCGTAACTTTCTTCATAACCGAACATAAACGTATATTCTCCGCTTTCTTCCCATTCCTTTATCTTTTCTCCGATAAACTTGAATCCGGTAAGCACGTCAAACACGCTTGCGCCGTAACTTCTCGCTATCTTATCTGCAAGTCGGGTCGTAACTATCGTCTTTACTACGGCGCTGTTTTTGGGAAGAGTACCTTCCTGTTTATGACGCGCAAGTATATAATCCATAAGCATCGCGCCTATCTGGTTTCCGTTGAGAAGTACGAACTTGCCGTCGTTATCTCTTATCGCTATACCCATTCTGTCGCAATCGGGATCCGTACCGATAACAATATCGCTTCCCAACTTATCGGCAAGTTCTATTCCCATCTTCAGCGCGTCAGGCTGTTCGGGATTTGGCATTGCGACGGTGGAAAACTCCGTGTCGGGATATTTCTGTTCTTCAACGACGGATACGGATATGCCCATCTTCGCCAACATCGTAGTAACGGGAACAAAGCCCGAGCCATGTATAGGCGAATATACGATTTTGATATCCTTGCCCACTTTCTTTACCGCTTCTTCGGATAGAGAAAGTTTTGATATCTGAGCGTAATAATCGTCGTCCAAACTCTTGCCTATCACAGTGATATGCTCGCTCAACTTAAAGCCGTCTTTTCCCAGTATATCGTTTCTGTTCTCACTTTTTACCGTTTCTTTTTTTATGCCGAAGTACGGAGTCGTCTGAATAAATTTTACCACGCCTGCAGTCGCTTCGGGCGACATCTGCGCACCGTCTTCGCCGTAGACCTTATATCCGTTGTACTCTTTGGGATTGTGGCTTGCGGTGATCATAATACCCGCGATACATCCCAAATGTCTTACCGCGTAAGAACACATCGGCACGGGTCTTACGTCTTCAAACAGATATACTTTGATACCGTTCGCGCCCAAAACTCTCGCTGACGTCAACGCAAATTCAAAAGACATCCTTCTCGTATCATACGAAATAATTACTCCCCTTTTCGCTTCGTACGCGCCCAAAGAATTGATATAGTCGCTCAATCCTTTCGTCGCTCTCGCAACGGTATATTCGTTCATGTTGGAAATACCCATGCAGATAGTCCCTCTCATTCCCGCTGTACCGAAAGCCAAAGGCAGAGT
>JAIEEW010000129.1 GCA_029067255.1 Clostridia bacterium
ACAATGCCGGCGAAATAAAGCGTAAAATAAACGATTTGAGAGCGGACGGCGGAACAAACGGCGAAGGCGGCATACAAAAGGCTTACGAAGTAGCGAAATCTCATTTCATAGAAGACGGGAACAACCGCGTCATTCTTGCCACCGACGGAGATTTCAATATCGGAATAAGCAACGCAGGAGAACTCAAAGAATTTATTTCCGCAAAACGCGACGACGGAATCTATCTCACTTGCATAGGACTGGGAAACAGTTACGACTACTCTATACAAACCATGGAAGCGCTTGCAAAAAGCGGAAACGGTTACTGGGGTTATATCAATAACATGGAAGACGCCAAAAAATTGCTTGTCGACGATCTCTCTTCGACAATAATAACCATCGCAAAAGATGTCAAGGCAAAGATAGTATTCAATAGCGAAACCGTAAAAAATTTCCGACTTTTGGGATATGAAAAGAATATACTTTCAAGCGACGATTATGAAGATAAAACTACCGACGCAGGAGAAATAGGGACCGGATTTACCCTTTCGCTGTGCTTTGAGATAGAGTTGGAAGAAAACGCGGACTTGTCGTCAAATAAAGATATAGCAAACGTCAACATTAGATATAAAGACGCAAAAGCAAATGCTGAAGACCCTTCTGACGAGTTGGATTTGCCTATTACGTCAGATTGCTTTACCGACGCTCCGTCGCAAGACGATTATTTTGTGGCAAGCGTAATTGAATTTGCGCTCATACTTTTGGATTCCAAATATAAAGCCGACGCTGATCTCGGCAACGTAATAGAAAGATTGCAAGGAATGGAACTGAGCGACGAGTATAAATTACAATTTCTACAATTAGTCAAAACGTACAAAGACGGTTTGAGCAAAACCTACTTGAGATAATATTCTCCAAACTACACCTATATTAAGTCTTTATATCTAAAACAACCGCCATTAAAATTATGGCGGTTGAAATTTTATCGCGTTTTGTTGAAGTAATAATAAACTAAAAACATTCCTTAAATTTAGGACAAACTATCCCTTATTCTCATCCACTCTTCTTTATTCCAACCGCCTGCGTTGGCGGGAGAAGTCGACGGAAGACAAATAAACTCTAAATCGGGATAAGTCTTTTTTGCAATTTCAAACGACTTTTTCCCGTTGCAAAATATCGCTTTGATATCCGCAGTCTTCAGCGCTTTAATAATATCGTTGGGGACAACTTTTTTAATATCGCTATCCAAAGACCCGTCGCGTTCGCACGAATAGATTATATCCATAAGCGCGACGTTATGTTTTATAAGCCACTCTCGCTTTTCTTCGATACTTTCAGGAACGGGATCGCCGACAACTTCGCCGATCGTCGTCCAAAACCTATTGCGCGGATGCATATAATAAAAGCCTTTTTCCAACGACTTGACCGACGCCATACTTCCTAATATGAGTATCTTGCTGTTTTCGTCGAAAATCGGCTCAAATGAATATATCATCTTATTTACTCAAAGCGATTTTTGTACATGGAGCCTGACCGCTCAACACTTCGCTTATAGTGAATTTGGGATTTGCTATATAAACTTGAGTTCCGTTTTTAAGCGGCGCTTTTATGAATTCCAACTTTGCGTTTGCTCCGTTCGCGCCCACTCTCGACGCTCCCTTACACAAATTCTGCGCTTCTTTTACCGCATCCAAAAGTTCGTAGACGTCCTTACCCGTAATATTGCTTATAAGCGTGCTCTCGTCGCTGGGATCGGAATATATGCCCAGCGTAGAAGTATAGATCAACAACGTCTTGCACTTGACAAGGCAAGCGATTTGCGAAGCCGTTTCGTCATTGTCCATACAATGCACGATATCGTCGCGTTTTTTCGCCAACTCCTGTAATTCAAGTTTATCGATTTCTTCAGAAGAAAGCGGATCGTTGTAATTCACGATAGGTATTGCGTGCTGCGCGGGACATCTGAGCAAAAGGCTTTTCAGTATTTCCTTTTTAGCGGGATCGTTGAAATGTCTATGCTCGACAAGTATCTGTCTTACGCTGTATTTAGGATCGACGAATTGACGGTAATTCTTCATTAGTATCGTCTGTCCCTGCGCCGCGTAATCCATTTTGACTTCGTTGTAATCGCCTTCGATTTCTTTTCCGTTGCGTCTGATATAGTCTAATCTGCCTATTTCTGTCGCTCCGCTAGACACCCAAATATAGCCGGGTTTTAGTTCCCTGCTGATTCTGGATATAGCGTTGTAATCTATATCGCCCCACGCTTTGTTGACAAGCGCCATAGAACCTACTTTTCCTACTAATTCTATATCGAATTTCATACTTTTATCCTCTTTGTATTTATTATGCGATAAATTGCGCCCAACCAAACGCGTCCCGTTTGGTAAAGACAATCGCGACAACGTTCGCTTCGTTGATCTCTTCTCCTTCCACATACGGCGTACCCGTCGTCGTATTCTTCTCTGCATTCTCGTCTGCAATAATATTCATTACGCCTTTCTCGTCGATTTGCACAGTAATTGTACCGTCCTGATCGGTGCGGTATACCTGCGCAAAGCCGTTGTAATCGTCGTCGGGGCTCAGATCCGTATATTTATCAAGTCTGTCGAGCAATTCGGGAGTCGGGTGTCCGTAACTCTTTCCGTTTGTAGAAATAATTGCGTATTCACAATCGACTTTATTTAAGAATTCTTCGCTAGTCGAAGTTGTTGAACCGTGATGCGCAACTTTAAGCACGTCTGCGTCAACGTTGTCAAAATATCCTTTGGCTAAAAGGTATTCTTCATTAGTATAATTGGAATCGCCAGTAAGCACTATAGTTTTGTCCGCATACTCCAAAAGACAAACGGGCGATACTGCATTCTTGGACGTTGCATCCGTCTTGGTCGGATAATCTTTCTCGTCATAGGTATAGCACTTCATTATCCAGTTTTCTCCGGATATTTCATAAGTACCTACGTTTTCGTTATAGACAGATTTCTTTGTTACCCCGTTTTCGACGTAAGTCTCTTTTTGAGCCGCTTCGTAAGCGTTTTTCCATGCAGAAGTCGTACCGGTTACGCCTTTCGGGAAATAGAAATTCTTTATTTCGTAATTTTCAATAAGTTTTTTTGCTTCCCTAATATGATCGTAATCTGTATGCGTAAGGAAGAGATAGTCGATCGTCGTTATCTCTAAATCTGTCAAAGCGCCGTTGATCACGTTCCACGGCGAAGTCGTGCCGTTCTCGCTGCCTATATCCATGACCATTATCTGTCCGTCAGGGAAAATCAAAAGTATGCAATCGCCCTGACCTATATCAAGTACGCGCATCTCCAAAATATCGCCTTCGAGTTTTGCCGTGCCCGCAGGTATAGGCGGTTTTTCTCCGCTTGGAGTTTCGTCGCCGTTGATAAGGTTTTTGATATAATCTATGACTTCTCCCCAAAGACCTTTTACGCTTATCACGATAATAGCGACGATAAGAAGAATTATGAGAATCACAGTCAAAACCGTAATAAGTTTTTTGACGGCGGAAGATTGCGCCGCCGCCTTTTTTCTTGTATTAGATATACCTTTGGCATTTCTGCCTTTGCCGGATTTAGAAGCCATGTCTACTCCTTTGGACTAATCTTCGTCCGAGAAATATTCAAGTATTTTTTTCTTCTTTTCAGGCTTGTTGTCGCCGTGCTTAATAAACGCGGTCGTTACAAGCGCAAGACCTATAAATATCGACGCGTAAATGAATATGCTGTTGGGAGCGATATTCGTCATGAATATTCCCGCAAAAGCAGGAGTTACCGCTTGCGCCGACATTGAAAACGCGTAATAGTATCCGGTATACTTTCCTACCGTGCTGCCTTTTGAAAGTTCCGTAACCATAGGAAGCGTATTTACGTTTACGCATACCATACCGAATCCGGCAAGCAAGAAACACAGCGGGAAAAGATATTTTACTCCAGGCGTCTTAGCCGTCATAAAGAAGCAAGGTATGAACGCCAACGCCGCGATTATTACGCCTATGATAACGGTTTTCTTTCTGCCCAACTTGCTAGCCATAAGCGATACAGGCAAAAGCGCTATCGCGCCGCCAGCGCCGTTGAGTATCGATATCGTGCCGACGTAACCTTGCGTAAATGCAAGCGGTCCCGTAGCGTAAGTCGAAAGATGCGACTTGACTGCGTTGTATCCCATAAACCACAAAAATACCGTCATAAGTATGAGAAAAAGTGATACTACTTTGGCTTTGGGCAATTTCTCGTTGCCTTCTATCTCTTCTTCGTCGACGACGTTGTATTTTTCTTCTTCTTCCATACGTAGTTGGACGAATTTCTTTTCTTTGACAGTCAACATGTATACGAGAAGCAATATCAATAGTACTATCGCCGTAACAAAGAAAAGCCAGAAATAATTCTGCGTAGGGTTGTTGGCGAAAATTTTATACAGTATAATTGCGACAAGTCCGCCTGCTCCGCCCATAAAGGTAATGAGCGCGTTGGCTTGAGAACGCAAAGGCTTCGGAGTTATGTCGGGCATAAGCGAAACCGCTGGCGAGCGGTAAGAAGCCATAGATACCAAAAGCATAAGCAACGCGACTATAAACATCACGAGTATCCATACGTTATCTTTCGCAATCGCTCCCGCCATAGCGATTTGCGCGGTCTTTATCGCCGCCGTAATATCTGTGTTGCCTAAACTCATAAGATTGTCGTAACTTACGTCGGTTATCGCAAGTTGATTTACCAAATCCTGCAATTCGGAATTGTACTGGACAAGAGTTTCGTAATTATTGTAACCCGCGTCCATAATTCTTTGGAACTGGAAGAACTCAAAAAGAGCCATAATTATCAACGATACCGCCGCGGCTATCGAACCCCAAAATATAAACTTCGTCCTTCTGCCCATTTTTGCATTGACTGATTTATCGGAAAGTCCGCCAAAAAAAGGAAGCAAAAATATTGCCAACAGATTGTCAAGACCCATTATAAGTCCGTATTGCCACTCGTTCAAACCAAAACGTCTGTTGAGAATAAGAGGCATAACGTAGTCGTACACTTCCCAGAAACACATTATTCCGAAAAATGCGAAACCTACGAGAATCGTCCGCTTGAAATCAAGTTTTAAAGTGTCGTTCGCTCTTTCTTTCTTCATAAATCCCCTTCTTGCGATTTGCAAAATAATAACCTATTGTAAGTATATCACAGCCGAAATAAAAAGGCAAGGTTTTTCTTTTTCTACGTATATCGAACAGCGGATATTTTACACACAACTCTCTTATATTTATGCGACGGCAAAATAAACGATGTCTTGCGACGGATTTTGTTACATTTTTATAGTAATTTGATAAAATACGGATAATTTACTGGACTTAGATATTTTGACTTCGCTACCGCTTTCCCGACCAGTCGTAAAATCTACGCTTCACTCCGATTTTAGTCGGACTTGTAAATCGATTTTTTATTAAACTAGATATTTCGACTACGCTTACGCTTCGCTCAATATGACGGTAGGGAAATCATTACTTTATTTATCCTATCAATTCAAACTAATAATCATATAATTACAAATGACGGGTAGAGTTTACTTCACCTGTATACTCTCCCGTCATTCTGAGCGCAGTCGAAGAATCTAATCTATATTGTTATCCTATTATATTTAGATATTTCGACTCCGCTGTCGCTCCGCTCAATATGACGGGAGGGAAATCATTACTTTATTTATCCTAATCAATTCAAACTAATAATCATATAATTACAAATGACGGGTAGAGTTACAAACTTTGTTTTCTCTCCCGCTATTGCGAGCGCAGTCGAAGAATCTAGTCTTATGCCGACAGGCTTTCCGCTTTAAGTCCGACCAAAATTGAGCGTAGCCGTAAGGAGCAACGCGACGGTCTAGCGAGCAAGCATTGCGTCTTGTGCGAGCGTCTATTTTGCGTTTGGTCGGGGAATTTAAGCACAGTCGAAGAATCTAATCTATATTGTTACCCTATTGAATTTAGATATTTCGACTACGCTTACGCTTCGCTCAATATGACGGGTAAATAATCATTACTCTGTACTATCAATTTAATAAATGTTATATTGATAA
>JAIEEW010000013.1 GCA_029067255.1 Clostridia bacterium
AGTCGAAATATCTAGTCTAATAACAATCAGTATATAAGTCCGACTAAAATCGTAGTGAAGCGTAGATTTTACGTTTGCTCTAGAAAAAAACTAGATTCTTCGACTGCGCTCGCAATAGCGGGAGAGAGAACAAAAGTTGTAAACTCTACCCGTCATTTGTAATAGGTATGAAATGATAGAATAATCTATTATATTGCCTATCGGATAACGATACTAGTCCACGATTTGCGAACATTACCAAAAAACTTGCATATTAAAAAATTTTGGTCTATAATATAATACAATAACTGATTTATTATGGAGCGGATATGAGCGTAACTAACAAACTTGCCCAAAATCTCGTACTTACAAGAGATCTTTCGCCTGAGGGAAGAACCATACTTTACAAAGGAAGAATAAGAGAGGCTATGCAGGCCATTTCTGTCAATATGACAAAACTTGTGCTTCTTAATTTGATTATGGTATTGGCGTGCGTACCTTTGATAGTTATGATATTATATTATCAGCGTATGCAGGAATCGAATATCCTTGCCGGTATGAATTTCAGCACGGGAATAGGTATTGGCTTGGGAGTTCAAGACGACACGGTCAGCGCGTTATCTCAGATTTACGACGTTAGATTGAAGGTATACGGAATTACGCTTTTCCCGACTTGCCTTTTGCTGGGATTGTTTGCGTCCGGACTTTATTATTGTTGCCGCAACATGCTGTGGGGAACAAAAGTGAAGATTTTCAAGCACTTCTTCCGCGGTATCAAGGCGCACTGGTATAAGTTTGTTTTGTCATTCGCGTGGTTGGGCGCGCTTGCTACGGGATTCGCATGCTCGCTTATTATGATACTCAAAGAAACAGCAGTCAACGGACAGGCAAATGCCGGATGGTGGGTATTGGTCGTATTTACCGGTTTGATCGCTCTTGTCAGCGCTATTTATATGTTGATAGGCAACGGAATGTACGTTTGTTACAAATACAAAACGAAAGATTATATAAAAAATACTTGTTCGGTTACGCTAATGACGATTGTTCCCGCGTTGATCGTAGTGCTGTTTTTCTCGGGATTCATGGCGTTGTCGTTTATAAATATGTTAAACGTGATAATATTGATTATAATGGCTATGATAGGATTTAGCGCGTTTGCGGTATTTTCGCTTGCGTTCAGTCAGTACGTATGCGACAACACTATCGGCTACTTGTATGAAGAACAACTCAAAATAAAGAAAAAAGAGATGGAAAAACAAGCCAAAGCCAAAAATCAAGCAAAGAAAAAGCAACAGGCTATTTCAAACAACGGAAGACCCAACAAGAAAAAGAAAAGATGAACGCTTACAGTGTGCTTGCCAAATATTACGACAGACTTATGGGCGACTTCGATTACGAAGGGTATTTGAATTTTATTGCTCGCGAACTGTCGGGCGAGGGAGTAGATTTGGCGTGCGGATCGGGTGAAATGACCATTTCTCTTGCCAAACGCGGATTGAAAATGACGGGCATAGATTTGAGCGATGAAATGCTCAACTGCGCTACGGCTAAGGCTAAGAAAAATTACGTCGACGTAAGGTGGATAAGACAGGATATAACTCAACTTGAACTTTCTCATAAAGTTGATTTCATAACTTGCGTCTGCGACGGCGTCAATTATATTAAAAAGTCGGAATTGAAAGGATTTTTCGATAAAGTCAAAACATATTTGAAAGACGGCGGAAAATTTATTTTCGATATTTCTTCCGAGTACAAACTTTCCCAAATTCTTGCAGATAATCTATTTTGCGAAGATTATGACGACGTAACTTATATTTGGTCCAACGCGCTCGGCGACGGATACGTCGACATGGATCTGGATTTTTTTGAAAAGATTCATGACGACACGTATAGACGGGTAGGCGAAAGCCACAGGCAATATATTTATCCCCTTGAATTTATTAAGGGAGCGTTGAAAGACTGGGATTTGGAAATTTATGACGGCGAAACTTATTCCGACGTCAAAAACAAGTCCAAAAGATTACTTTTCATCGCTACAAAAGCGTAGGAGTAGCAATAGGAGATACTTATGATAAAGAGAGCCATATTGTTTGGCGGAAAAGCCATTGTCAGCGTACTTGATACGACGAATACAATAAATTCCGCTATAGAAATACACGGATTTTCAAAACCAGTCGCTGTCGCCATGGGAAAAGCGCTTACCATGACGGCGTTTATGAGCGGTAATTTCAAAGGACGCGGCAACAAATTGACGATCATTATTGACGGAAACGGCAAAGGCGGGAAAATGGTGCTTTGCGGAGATTTCGGCGCAAAGGTCAGGGGTTATATTGAAAACCCCAAAGCATGCGATAGAGAAGAAGCGTCTGTGTCGGATATAGTCGGCAAAGAAGGCGCGCTTAACGTTATAAAAGATTTTGGACTCAAAGAGCCGTACAACGGTCTTTCTCAGTTGGTAAACGGCAACATAGACGAAGACTTCGCGTATTATTTTACCGCTTCCGAACAACTGCCTTCCGCAGTCGCTTTGGGAGTTAAGATGAACGGCGACAAGTGCGAAAAGGCGGGCGGTATAATAGTTCAGCCTATGCCCAATTGTTCGGAAGAAGAGATTTTCGTTCTCAGCGATATTGTAAGTAATTTCACGAACGTAGGCGAATTACTTACAAAAATGAGCGCTCAGGAAATAATGGATTTTTATTTTTCTCATTTCGAAATAAGCCGTTTGCCGGATATAGACGAAAAATACGAGTGCAGTTGTTCAAGAGAACGTATAGAAGGAATGTTGATGACGTTGGGAAAGGATGAAGCGATCTCTATTGTCGAAGCGCAGGGCAAGATAGAAGTGGGATGCGAATTTTGCAATAAAAAATACATATTTACAAAGGAAGACGTGGAAAGGTTGTTCGATGGCGATTAAGTTTCCTCAAAGCATTGACGAGTATACGAATGGAGAACTTTGGTATTCGGGTATAGACGAAAGCGTTGCCCGACGCGTACTATTTTCTCTAAATACCGTTGAAGATCCAGAAGAAATGACTTTGAGAAAGATTTATCTTGCGCATTGGTATTGTGAAAGACAAGATTACCGATTGGCGATAAATCTTTGCCGTCAATTGCTTTTGGAAGAAGGACCCGATAGGGAAATACTCACGCTTATGCAATATTGCAGCATGAGAAGCGGAGATATTTCTGCGTTTACTGACGTGTTGGGAACGGCGAAGTATCTTTCTGAAGAAGAAAGAGACGCGTTTATGGAAAATTTCAATCCCGAAGAACTGCCGACGGAAGTCATTTTCGGCGAATCGCAAAGCAATCCCAAAGTAAAAGTAGAACACAAAGACGGCTGGGTAGAATACTACAAAAACGATAAACCCGTGTTTAAGTTGTTTGACAACGATTACTTCGCGTTTACAAAAGACAACGCCGCAAGAAGATTACTAAACAGCGGCGACGCGTTGGGCGCGATAGCGCAACTCGACGCAATCAAATTCAGACATATAAAGAGTTCGACCTTATTGCTTTGCCATCAGACTTACGTTCACGCTTTTTTGGAATTAAAAGAGTATCTCAACGCTTACTCGCGTTGTAAAGCGTTTAAGGAAAAAAATCTATATATAGACGCGATGTTGGTTTTGCTCGAAGGATTGTATAAAAGCGGTTACGTTTCTCAGTTTGAAGAGTTGAGAGAGTATATTGCTTCGCGTGGCGGTTATGAGATATACCAGTTGGAAAGATTTTTCGATTATACGGACGAATCGGGAGATTACGAATTTTGGGAAAAACTCGTAAAGAACAATCCCCTTGAAAATTTGCGAGAGACAGACGAAAGACTTTGTCTTGAAGGAAGGGCGTACGAGAGAAAAGGAAATCTCGAACTTGCCGAAAAGTCCTGGCGAAAAGCGACGTCTTTGTACGGTCAGTTCAGCGGGGCGAAATATTATCTGACATATCCGGAGATATTTGAAAAAGCAAAGACCGCGCAAGCGGAAGTTTTGCCGACATTATCCAACGCCGCCGAACTGTCTTTGCCCGAGTTGTGCAAAGACGTTGTCGTCAAGCAATTGCAAGATTATAAAACGGGCGCGGGTAAATACGTCGACGCGGACAAAACGGCTCGGACTTTGAATATCGCTCTTACAAAATTGTTTATAGAATTACGTTCGCTTTCCGAAAGCGTAGGGGAATTGTACTCGACCGGATATCTGCCTTTTGTCAGCGAGATAGACAGACTGGCGGTAAGCGATGAAGTCGACGACTTTAACAGAGCAATATGTCTTGCAAATTTCACGTTTTACCATTATAAGAAGGAAATAATTTGGAAAGGGGAAAAGATAAGAAATATTGTAGACGATCTCAAAGGCGGCGATTTTAACGTAAGATACGGCATCGCTATGTTTGCGGCGCACGCGATAATATGTTTGAGAGCGGAAAGCAAGGAATTGGCGAAAGTTCATTTGGAAATAAAAAAATTTCACGCTATGATAGAGTGGGAAAAATATCCGCAAATAAGACCGTATGCAGTATACGTCTTTTTGCTAGAATATTACGCGAATCTCAGACCGTTGCCGCAGCGCGTTCCGCATTACGCGGAAGATTTGAAAACGTTGATAAGCGTTATGAATGAAAACGTCGGAGTTGCGGAAAATCAGAAATACTCGCAACTATATGAGAAAATGCTCGCTCGAATGAATATGATAGATAAAAGAATAAACGAAAACAAGTAAAGGACTCAACGGGTCCTTTTCTTTTTACATAAACGCGCGTGAGCGGACATAAATTATACTATGAAAGTTTTGAAATGTTTGCAGATTTCTTTTATCTATATAGGCGCTATAATAGGCGCGGGTTTTGCAACAGGCAGAGAAGTTATGCTTTATTTCGGGGACGGCGGAATGTTGAGCGGGATCGTCGCAGGAGTATTAATGGGCGCTTTATGCGGGCTTTTCCTGTTGTCGGCAAAGAGTTATCGAAGATTAAAATACAGCGAAAGAAAATCGGTCAGAGCGGTTTTTGCAATTATTAAAAGCATACTTTGGCTATGTACGCTTGTGAGTTTCGTATGCATGGCAAGCGGTTGCGAAGAGATCATAGAAAATACTTACGGCATAAAAAACGTCGGACTTTGGACGGGAATATTCGTAAGCGTGTTGGGCGTGTGCGAGATGAGCGTCATGAGAAAACTCAACGCAGTTATAGTCCCTATGATAATGGTTCTGCTGTTTGCGCTTTCGGCGAAAAGCGACTTTTCGTTCGATAGCGGGTTTCGGGCGGAAAGAGTATTAGGTTATTGCGGAATGAATATTATGATGGGCGGATATATTATCGCCGAGCAGGAAGAGAGTTTTTCCTTAAAGCAGATAATCTTTATAAGCGGCGTTACGGCGACGATTTTCGCTCTTTCAATAGCGTTGGTATATAACGTGTCATGCGATTTCAGGAATTTCTCTATGCCTGTCTTCGAGTTTTCCAAATTGCACGATATGAAAGCCGTCAGCGGTCTTATTATCTATCTGGCGATTTTCAGCACGCTTATAGGATGTTCAAAACTTATCTGTCAGGAAAATTCCGAGAGAAAGATACCGAAAGCGTTCAGCGTAGGACTTTTAGCGGTATTTGCGTTGCTTGCGCTTCGCTTTGATTTTTCCACGCTTGTCGCGTATTGTTATCCCATTATTGGATACGTGGGAATAGGTTATACGGTCTTTACGCTGGCTTTGCCTTTCGCTTTGAGAATGTTCGACGGTAAAGCGAGAAGAAAGACAATAAAGTCGACCTCTCGCTTATGTGAGAGGTCGTAAAATATATTGAGTCGATAAAATCGACGTTGTTATTCGATGTTGAGTTTTTTGCTGACGAATTTTTGCAGCAGCGCGACGAGATAGTACATACCGCCCGCAAGACAGCACAGAATAAGCGTGCTTGTCATTACTAAGTCGAGTTTGAAGACTTGACCGCCGTAAATGATAAGGTATCCCAGACCGGCGTGCGACACCAAGTATTCGCCCATTATAGTTCCTACCCAGCACATTCCCACGTTGATTTTAAGAGCGTCGATAATGTTGGGGATATTTGACGGCAGAACGAGTTTAGTCAACGTCTGCCATTTGCTTGCGCCCAGCGTCTGCATGAGCATTAGTTTGCTTTTTTCCACGCTGAGAAAACCGCTTAACGTATTGAGTATGGTTACGAACAGCGAAATCGCCAACGCCATCGTTATGATTGCGGGGCGGTCGGTACCCATCCATATAATGATTATCGGACCGAGCGCGATTTTCGGCAGGGCGTTGAGTATTACTATATAAGGTTCCAAAACCCTGCGTACGCTCTCAAACCACCACAAAAGCACAGCGATAAGCGTGCCAAGCGTAGTGGCTATAAAGAAACTTGCTACGGTTTCCCATAGCGTGATGCCGATATGTTTCGCCAGTTCGCCGCCTTTAATCAACTCGACAAGGCAAGCGGCCATTCTCGACGGAGAAGAAGATATAAAACTGTCTATTACGTTGAATTTCGCAAGGAGTTCCCAAAGTAATAGAAAAATCGCAAGTAATCCTACTCGCGAAAGCGTTATCACGATACTTTTATTGCGTTGCTTTTTCAGGTACGCGATATGCTCAGGCGAGTAGGCGATCGATAAATTTTTTTTACGTTGACGGTGTTTCATCGTTTTTCTCCTTAGTAGTTTGAAGGTTGCTCCATATTCTGTCGAAATATTCGCTGAAAACGGGGAGTTCTCTGCGTTGCAATGGCGTATAGTCTTTGAGCGGAGAGAGATCGATTACTTCTTTGACCGTGCTTGGACGGTTGGTAAGAATGACGACTCTGTCGCACAGAGATATCGCTTCGCTGATGTCGTGAGTTACGAAGACCGCGCTCTTTCCTTCGCTTTTAAGTATCGAGTAGACGTCTTCGACGACGTTGAGCCTTGTTTGAAAGTCCAACGCCGAAAAAGGTTCGTCCAAAAGCAAAAGTTTGGGTTCGAGTACGAGCGTTCGTATCAATGCAACCCTTTGTTTCATTCCGCCCGACAATTGATTCGGGTAGAAGTCTTTGAATTCGTAAAGATTGTATTTTTTCAGAAGTTGCTGCGCGTATTCCACCTTTTGCGGAGTTTTGCGCTTTTTGATTTCCAGTCCCAACGTAACGTTGCTCATTATCGTACGCCATGACAGCAGTTCGTCTTTTTGCAACATATATCCCGTCAGTCCCGAATGGGAGTCCGCAGCCTTGCCGTCTATTAGCACTTCGCCTTGAGACGGCGCGAGTATTCCGGCAAGAAGGGACAATATAGTCGTTTTTCCGCATCCGCTAGGACCTACTATTCCCAACATTTCGCCTTCGTAACCTTCGATATTCATATCTTTGATCGCAGTGGTTTCGTTTTTTTGAGTATGGTAGGTCAGGCAGACCTTTTGCATTTGTAAGATAGTTTTCATTTTTACCTCATAAGATTTATTTTTCGAGTATCGCTTTGGCGATCGACGGATCGAAGAGTTTATCAAAATCCGCTCTTTTCGTCATAACGCCCGAATCTATTATCACGTCTTGCAATAATTCGAAGTCCGCTTTTTCCATTAACGGAGTAGAGCAGTATGCGTCGATATCTTTATAAGACTGAATTGACGTGGTGAGAGTTTCGATATCCGTTCCAACGAACGACGGAGCGAGTATTTCGGCTATCTCTTTTGCCGTATGCGTATTGACGTAATCCATCGCTTTGATTATGGCGCGAGTAAATTTTCCCATTTTCTCGGGATTTTCGTTCATATAACTTTGCGTAGCCATAAATGCGGTAAAAGGCATATTGCCGGCCTGTTCGCCGACGGAAGCGACGATGTATCCCATGCCCGCTTTTTGCATGTTGGAAGCGGCGGGTTCAAACATGGTACAGAAATCGCCGGTACCGCTTTCAAAAGCTGCGCCGATAAGATCGTACTGTACGTCGTAATTCATTGTGTAGGTTTCGCCGTTTACAAGTCCGGCCTTCTTGATACCGTATTCGAGAGCCATCGCGGGTACGCCGCCTTTTCTGCCGCCGATTACTTCTTTGCCTGCAATGCTGCTCCATGAGAAGTTGTCGTCAGATGCTCTCGCCATAAGGAATGAGCCGTCCTTTTTCGTGAGTTGAGCGAAAATTTTCGGGTAGTCCGTTCTGCCTTCGTTGTAAATATAAATGGCCGCTTCCGGTCCCATAAGTCCTATGTCGGACTGTCCCGATATAACGGACGTCATGCACTTATCAGCGCCGCCGCCGTTGGTGAGTTCGATTTTAAGACCTTCTTCTTCAAAATATCCGCCGTCAAGCGCCACGTAGAGCGGGGCGTAGAAAACGGAATGGGTTACTTCAATAAGTTTAATCGTGTTTTCGTCTTTTGGTTGACATCCGCAAAGTACGCCTGCGCAGACAACAGTTAGAATTGCGACAATCAACACGATTGTAATGATTTTTTTCATTTTTACCTCCTGATTTTGGTCAATACAGTATATGTCTTACTGCGCTTTGGGGTTAAAGCAAATTTGTCGATAATCTATTGCTTGACGGTTTAATAAGCGTAAGATATAATAGAAAATAGGAAAGGAGATAACTATATTATGAATGACAATTTTGAACTAATTGACGGAATATGGTATGAATACGACGGCGATACCGCTATTGTAAGCGAGAATATTGATGACGATTTAAAAGATAAATTTATCAAAATCCCCAGCGAAGTCAAAGATTCGGACGGCTATATCCACAGGGTGATCAAAATCGATTTCAGCGCGTTTGCATGTTGTGAAAAATTGGAAGCGGTTGAAATCGCCGATAGTATAGAAGAGATAGGGAAAGACGCTTTTTCCGGTTGCGAGAATTTGAAATTTGTCAAATTGCCAAATAAGTTGAGCGAAATAGCGGAAAATATGTTTTTTGATTGCGCAAATCTCCAAACGTTGGTAATTCCCGATACTGTAAAGTCGATAGGCAATTCGGCGTTTTGGAATTGTAAAAATCTTACCGATCTTATCTTGCCGGAATCATTGGAAAAACTGGGAGAAAGGGTATTCAGTTATTGCACAAAATTGACAAGTCTGTTTATTCCCGCGAGCGTAAACGAAATTCACTCAAAATCGTTGAGCCTAGGCAGTTCCTTTGAAAGATTGGAAGTGGATGGCGCAAACGTAAAATATTTCAGCGAAGGCAATTGCATAATAGAAAGAAACACTAATAAGTTGATCGCAGGCTGTAAGACAAGCGTTGTGCCTTCTTACGTTACAGAAATAGGCGATAGCGCATTTGCCATGACGTCCGAATTGAAACGTATAGCATTGCCGCAAGGAGTGGTCAAGATAGGCAAAGAAGCGTTTTTAAAATGCTACAATCTAGAAGAAATTCGTATTCCGTCGAGCGTAACTCAAATAGGAGAAAAGGCTTTTGAAGAGTGTAACTTCAGGAGAGCGAGATTGATTTGCGACTTTGCAAAAAAGCCGGAAGGTTGGTCGGACGATATAGGCGTAAACAAAAAGAATATTGTTTGGACAGTTAAACAGGGAATTCTTGGTAGATTGAAAAGTATATTCAAGTAAGAATAGAAAATTCATAGGAGAATGGGAAATGTCGAAAGAAATGGAATTTGACGGTGAGATGAACGTTGTTGAAGTTGACGGCATCTATTATAAAATAAATGGCGACGGCACTGCCAGCGTATGCAAGCAAGAGGATAACGATTTTGACAAATTGGTAAGAATAGCGAATGAGATCCGCGACGGTGAAGGTCGAGTCTGTAAAGTTACTAAAATCGAAGAAAACGCTTTTTCTTCGCGCGATGTTTTTGAAGCCGTTGAGATCCCTGACGGAATCATAGAAATAGGAGAATGGGCTTTTTCGGGTTGCGATAATTTAAAGACCGTAAAATTGCCAAACTATATAAAGGAATTGAAAAAGGCGATTTTTTATGATTGTAAGAGTTTGCAAAGCATTGTTATTCCTGATTGCGTTGCGAGTATAGGAGACAGCGCTTTTTACGGTTGCGAAGCGTTAAGCGATTTGATATTGCCTGAGAGTTTGACGCAGATCGGAAGCAGCGCTTTCGATTATTGCAGCAGTTTGAAAAGTATGTATATTTCTAAGTACGTTACTCATATCTCAGACCACGCGTTTGACCACTGCTGGGCGTTGGAACAAATAGAAGTCGATCCTGACAACTCTTTGTATTTCGGCGATGGAAAGAGATTGATAGAAAAGCATACGAATAAAGTATTGTATAAATGTAAAAACAAAAATAAAACAAAATCCAATACTAAAAAAAGTCAACGTCAAAAAGAGACGTTTATGGGCGGCAAAGAAGTCAAGGATATGCTTATAAAGGACGGTTTCAATTACTTTTTAGGTTACGATTATACCGCCGCCATTGTTGAGAATTATTATGGCGATAAAATGCCTAAGCGTTTGGTTCTCCCGTCTGAGATCGACGACGGAGACGGGGCGACGTATAAAATTACGGAGTTGTACGGCGCGCTGTTTTTTTTCCAAAAGGGACTTGAAGAAGTAGTTATTCCCGAAGGCATAGAGGTGATTGGAGAAAATGCTTTTGCAGAGTGCTCAAATCTTAAAAAAGTCAATTTACCCACGACGTTGAAATCATTAGGCGCAAGAGTATTCTCGGGGTGTAAAAATCTTAGAGAAATCAATATGAACAATATGGTAAAGAAAATAGAGAAGGACGCGTTTTTCGGCTGTGAAAGCCTAGAATCATTCGTAATGCCCGAATATTTGGAAGAGATAGTGGAGAGATCGTTCGGGTTATGCAAAAACCTTACGAGCGTAACGCTCCCGTCGACGTTGAAAAAGATAGGCAAAGATGCATTTTACGGTTGCGATAAATTGAACAGCATTTATATTCCATCGAGCGTAGAAGAGATAAGCGGCGACGCTTTTGGCGGTTGCAACTCTTTTGAAAGTATAGAGATCAACGCGGAAAATCCTAAATTTTACAGCGACGGAAATTGCGTGATAGAAAGGTCTACGGGAATTTTGACGGTTGGCGCCAATTCAAGCGTTATACCCGAAGGCGTAAGAGAAATTGCCGATTACGCTTTTTACGGTCGAATCGAATTTAGTCGAATCGATTTGCCTTCAGGAATAGTCAAGATAGGCGACTATGCGTTTGCCCATTGTTACGGTTTGCTAGAAATATATATTCCCGAAAGCGTAAAGGAAATAGGCGACGGCGTTTTTGAGAAATGCTTTGGAGTACGTTTGCGTTGTCAAACCAAAGAAATACCTGCCGGTTGGTCAAAGTATATGGGAGTGAAAACAGACAGGATACTATTAGGTTGCGCTCGACGTTCGCCTCAACGGCAAAAAGTCGGTTTGATCAAAAGGATAATAAGATTTTTTACAGGAAAGAATTGATTAGGGGAAATTAACGGATCAATATGATAGACGGTAAAATAGTTTTTGAAAAATCGAAGAATACTGACGGCGTAATAATACAATTTGTGAAAGAAGATTCCAATATTTTGGTCGTTCCGGATAAAGTTTATTATCTCGGAAATGAAATGGAAGTAACCGAAATAAAAGATTTTGCTTTTCGAAGCGGCAATTTCGAAGAAGCGGATATTGCCGATAGCGTAGAGATAATAGGAGAGTGGGCTTTTCAATACTGTGAAAAATTGAAAAGCATAAAATTGCCGAATTCGCTTAAAGTTATAGAAAGCCACCTTTTTTTGAATTGCGAAAGTTTGGAGCGAATAGTGATTCCTGATTCGGTAACCGAAATCAAAGATAACGCGTTTTATGATTGTAAGAATTTGAAAGAAATAGTGTTGCCCAAGTCTTTGAAAGTTATCGGTAAAGACGCATTTTATAATTGCGTGTCGTTAGAGAACGTTGCGCTGCCCGATTCTGTAGTTGAAATCGGCGAGCGCGCTTTTTATAATTGCAAAAGTTTGAAAACAGTCAAATTATCCAAGTCGCTTAGCGAAATAAAAGAAAGAACTTTTAGCAATTGCGAAAGTCTGAAAAACGTTGTGTTTACTGACTCGATAACGCAAATTGCCCAAAAGGCGTTTTATATGTGTATAAATTTGACGGATATTGTTCTTCCTAAATATTTGAAGACAATAGGTGAATCCGCTTTCGGCATGTGTAAGAAATTCGGTTGTAACGACCTGAAAAGTATTTATATTCCCGCTACGGTTACAGAAATAGGAAAGTATGCGTTTTCAGATTTTAATGATTTGAAGAGCATAGACGTCGACCCTGACAATCCAAAATACTATTCTATGGGAAAATCTGTTTTCGATAAAGAAACGGGCGCTCTTGTTTTTGAGTTGAAAAGTTATGAAGGAAAGTTTAAGCAGGACGGATATCTTGTTTATTACGATAAGCATAACAACGCGACGTTAGAAAGATACAGTCCCAAAATAAATTCCAAGTCTTTGAAGACCCCGTCTCAGTTTTACGTGGATAGCGTGGAATATAAAGTAACGGCGATATCCGGAGCGTATATGGCAAACAAGTTTTTGCAAGAAGTAGAAATAAGCGACGGGGTAGAAAAAATAGACACTTGCGCTTTTACAGACTGTAAAAATCTTAAAACGGTAAGAATGCCTGACACGTTAGTAAAAATAGGCGGAAGCGTTTTTTGGCGTTGCGATAAATTGAAAAACGTAAGATTCTCGCAATCTTTGAGAGAAATAGGTAAAAACGCGTTTTCGTGGTGTAATAAATTAAAAACCGTCGCGCTTCCCGATTCGGTTAAAATTATAAGAGAATACGCGTTCGCGTTTTGCAAAAATTTAGTAAAAATAGTTTTGCCGTCCAACCTAGAAATTATTCAAGAATACGCGTTTGCGAAGTGCGAAAAATTAAAAAGTTTGTATATACCGGCTTCAGTAAAATATATAAGCGGCGACGCGTTTAAGTTTTGCGCGAAATTGCAAACGTTAGAGGTCGATCCGGAAAACGAATATTATTTTTCAAAAAACGGCTTTATAGCGGAAAGAGCGACGGGAATAATAGTCGCGCGACGCGGAAAGAAATAATTTTAAGCGATTTCCGTCGGCTCGACCACATAACTCGGCGAATTTAATTGCAATTATATATTAGGCGTGGTATAATAAATTGCAAAATAATATTTTATGAGAGGCGACCATGGAATTCAAAAAGGAAGATTTATTTACGATCCCGAATATATTGACTTATATAAGGTTGATCTGTATTCCTATATTCGTATGGCTTATGGCGGAATTTTACGTCTTAAAGACAGACGCATATATGTGGGCGAGTTTCGGTGTGTTCTTTTTTGCGGAACTCACTGATATTTGCGACGGCTATATTGCAAGACATTTTAATCAGGTTTCTGATATAGGTAAGGTGTTGGATCCGATAGCGGACAAAGTTTTGCAGTGCGTGGCGGTGCTCATGCTTTGCATTTGCAGCAATATCCACTGGGCGTTTGCGATCATTATAATAGTCAAAGAAGTATACATGGGCGTTACGTCAAAATACTGGATGAGAGCAAGTAAAAGACAGGTGGAGCAGAAGTCCGTTAAGATAGGCAAGGCGGGAGCGGCTATTTACTTTTTCGGAATTCTCCTTTCTTTCTTTACATTGAAAAACGATATTGTCAAATGGATAGATATCGCTATTCTTATAGTAGCGAGCGTACTTGCGATAGCGGCCGCGGCAGTTTATACCGTGATTTATACAAAAAAACTCAAAGAAGTCAGAGCGAGCGGAATTCTCGATACGTTGGACAGATACGGCAGACCGTTGCCCGTTGTTGAAGAAAGAGAAGAAAATAAAGACAGCGTTGCCAACGATTCTCAAACGGCTGAAACACAACAAGTAGAAGTAAACGAGCAGTCGCAAGACGGCGTCGAAGAATAGATTGGGAGATAAAAACGGGAAGTTACTCAATTTGATTGCATTTACGTTTCATTGGGACAGACTTACCCAACCTGCCGTAGTAGCGGGCGTATGCATAATGATAGTCGGTCTTATACTGAATTTTTGCAGTACGCCGATTGCAAGAAGCATTGCGAATAAACGCAAGGCGAAAGGCGAGATAGAAAATTTCGAAATGCTTCAAGTATCTTTCAAATTCGTATCGGTGGGAATCACGCTTGTAGGCATTTTGCTTGCGATAGTAAAAATGAATTTTTGAAATAAAGTTAAAAGATATATTAAGAAGAACGGGATAAGGTAACAAATATGGAGATGTCAAAGACTTACGA
>JAIEEW010000130.1 GCA_029067255.1 Clostridia bacterium
ATCCATTCCACTCTCAGTATGGTAAAAATTACTCCCAAAGACAGGACGCTTTCAATCCTGCCGTTGCATCATACTTACGAATGTACGCTCGACTGTCTTCTAATGCTGTCGAAAGGCGCTTGCATTACTTATTCGGATTCGCTTCTAAAAGTCGCGAAGAATACGCTGGAGTATTCTCCGACGCTTTTGGTAGTCGTGCCTGCGCTGCTAAAAATGATGGATAGAAAGATAACAAAATCCGTTAAAGAGAAATGTCCCCAAAAATACAAGTCGCTGTTTGAAGACGCGCCGTTTGCGGAAGCGTTTTGCAAATTGCCGAAGATTGTAAAAAACGTAATATCCGCAAAGATAAAAAAGACGCTGGGCGGAAAACTTAGACTATTTATCGTAGGCGCGGCGGATCTTGACAGCGCAATCGTGGAGAATTTCTCCGCTATGGGAATAAGAGTATTGCAAGGTTACGGTCTTACTGAATGTTCGCCGCTTTTGGCGGGCAACAGCGATTTCTATTTCAACGCGAAATCCACTGGCAGAGCAATACCGGGAGTAAGACTTCGTATTGATGATCCCAACGACGAAGGTATAGGCGAGATACTCGCAAAAGGCGAAAACGTTATGCTCGGTTATTATAAAGACGAGTTCGCGACGAAAAAAGTCTTTGAAGGCGGTTGGTTCCATACCGGCGATTTGGGAAGAATGGACGAAGACGGCGCGCTTTACATAACTGGCAGAAGCAAAAACGTTATCGTTACCGAAAACGGAAAAAATATATATCCCGAAGAGTTGGAAGCCAGACTTGCAAATTTTTCGGAAATAGAGGACGTATTGGTAGTAGCGTCGCAAGAGCGGGGCAAGTTGGAAGTCAAAGCAAAAATATTTCCGAATATCGACGTGTTGAAAAAGAAAATAGGACGCGTTCCGACTTTGACGGACATAAAGAGTTATATAGGCAAGATAGTAAAGGAAATCAATTCAAAAATGCCTAGTTACAAACGAATAAGTTTTTACGAATTGCTTGATAAAGCGTTGGAGAAGACGACTACCAGAAAAATCAAAAGATTCGGAAATAATATAAACTGACTTTTCCTACAATTTTTATTCATATCGCAAGGACGGGGGCAACTCCGTCCTTTGCGTTTACAGTTTTACCGCTATCGGTTTGTGCGAAAGATATTTGAATACGTACTTGAATCCTATAGAATTGAGATATTGGGATACAAGCGGGTATTTGTCGCCTATTCTGTCAACGGTGTGCGCGTCGGAACCGAAAGTTAGAAGCGATCCGCCGAGTTGTTTATAGCGTTGAAGTATTTCTTTTGGCGGCAGGAAATCTTCTCCCGTACCTTTGCTGTTGGTGTTGACTTCCAGCGACTTGCCTTTAGCGATCATGGTTTTGAGTATATCGTCAATAAGGTCTTGATGATCTAAATAGCGCAATTTCGTATCGGGATAAGTCGCCTTTCTCGCTACGTATCCTATATGAGCAACGCTGTCGTAGTGATACGCGCAGTCAAGACTTTCGCGTACCGCTTTGAGATACGCGTTATAAGCCTGAAATTTCGTGCGTTTGTCAAAATAGGATTTCATATAACAGTCTTCGTATTCTATTGTATGAACGGAGTTGATAGTCAAGTCGAAATCGTATTTCGAAAGTTGTTCCAGATAAATTCCGTCGGCTTCTTTCATATATCCGCATTCTATGCCAACGCCTAGTTCTATACGGTCGGCGTATTCTTCTTTGAGAGCGGCAAGTTCGGAAAAATGATTTTCAAGGTCTATTTGGCGAATGTATGAAAATTCCGGAAGCAGCGTGAGTTCCCCGTCAAAGTGGTCGGTGATCGCTATATACTCCATATTGAGCGAAATCGCTTTTTCTATGATATCGCGCGGACTTTGTTTTCCGTCGTGAGAATGTATGCAGTGAGTATGTGTGTCTATCATAATGACAATATTTTAGCATATCTTTTTCAATAATTCAACCAACGTTGACATATATGGCGAAATATGGTAAAATAAATAAAAAAATTTACGGGGGACAAAAGTATGCCGTCGCATTTGGGCAACAGTTGGGATAATATTTTGGAAAGCGAGTTTTCGCAAGATTATTTTGAAGATATTCGCAAGTTTTTGAGAGAAGAGTACAGCAAATACAGAATTTATCCGCCTATGAGAGATATACTTGCCGCGTTTGAACATACTCCTTATGAAAACGTCAAGGTAGTAATTTTGGGACAGGATCCGTATCACGGTTACGGACAGGCTCACGGTATGTGCTTTTCCGTACGCGACGGAGTAAAATGTCCGCCGTCGCTCGTCAATATCTATAAGGCGCTTGAATACGATTTGGGAATCCCCGTCAGCGACAGCGGTAATCTTACTTGTTGGGCAGACGAAGGAGTATTGCTTCTCAACACTGTTTTGACGGTAAGAGAGAGCAAACCGCAAAGCCACGCGGGTATAGGCTGGGAAAGATTTACCGACAGCGTAATAAAAATGATAAGCGACAGTCCTTATCCGACAGTATTTATGCTTTGGGGCAATCCCGCGAAAGCCAAAGAAAAACTTATTGATACTACCAAACATCTCGTACTAAAAAGCGTGCATCCGTCTCCGCTGTCATTCTACAACGGATTTTTGGAATGTAAGCATTTCTCCAAAGCCAACGACTTTTTGGAAAAGCACGGCAGGGGCGCGATTGATTGGAGAGTGCGTTCGGCGGAAAGGCAGGCTACACAGAATTAAAAAGCGTCTTTTCCGCCGACTAACCGTATGGCTCACGCTCGACGTACGGACGTACGACTCGGTTCGCCAAACGGTCATTCGACAAAAAATCCAACTTTTCACTTACTGTATATCTGCTTTCCCGCCGAACGTGGGGCGGGTTGTTATTCTACTGATACCGCCAACTGTTATTTTATTTAATAGGATAATTATTATAATTAGATTCTTCGACTGCGCTCGCAATAGCGGGAGAGAGAACAGATGTTGTAAACTCTACCTGTCATTTGTAATTATATGAGAATTAGTTTGAAAGGATATAATAAAACAAGGTAATGGCTTTTCTATGATTATCTTAAAAGTATATAGAAATGATTCTTTACTCGTCATATTGAGCAAACGGAGAATTGATTCTTACCCGTCATTCTGAGCGTAGTCGAAGAATCTAATTCAAATTAATATCCGTATAAAGTCCGACTAAAATCGGAGTGAAGCGTAGATTTTACGTTCTGTTTGGAATTTTTATCCTATCTTTTCGTTGAAAAGCGCAAAATATTGTCCCATGTGGTAGAAGAAAGTGGATTGTTTCATATTCAGCAGTTCCAACGCTTCATTGAGAGAAATGCGTTTTCTGTTGTAATCTTCGGCGACTTTTATAAAATCAGGGGAGAATACCTTTTTGGGGCGACCGAATCGCGTACCCGATTGTTTTGCAAGCGCGATACCTTCCGCTTGACGGGAACGTATATTTTCGCGTTCGTTTTCCGCGACGAATGAAAGTACCTGCAAGACTATGTCCGCAATAAATTTGCCGACTAGGTTGTCCGCTTTTTCTCGCGTGTCGAGTAATGGCATATCGAGTACGACAATGTTGGCGCCTATCTTGTGCGTTATCTTACTCCATTCGGAGATTATCGCTTCATAATTACGTCCTAGTCTGTCGATCGACTTGATTACCAGTAGGTCGCCTTGACGAAGTCTGCGGATAAGTCGCGTGTACTCCTTTCTTTCAAAGTCCTTTCCGCTTTTTTTATCACAAAATATTTTATTTTCGGGAATACCGAATTTAGTAAGTTCTTGTATTTGTCTGCCCAGATTTTGATCAGAAGACGATACTCTTGCATATCCGTAAGTATTCATATTTTCACCTCAAATACAATTATATATGTAAAGAATAGCAAAAAAATAGGAAAAAATATACAGTTTTGACAGAAAAAATCGACAAATTCCAAAAAAAGTGTACTTTTACTGACTGAAAATTTATTTCAATTTTATGTCATTTTTAGACATATTTCTACAAATATATTATACAAAATCGCTTTGCCGAATTCAAGAGATTTTAGTCAGTAAAAGTACACTTTTCCTGACCGCAAGAAAAATGGGGTTAAAAATGGATATACGGAAGAGAAAATTAAAAGGCGGTTTTGTCTTATCTGTGTTAATTATTTTATGCTTGTGTGTGGCGAGCGTGTTGTCTTTTTATTTGCCGAATAAAACGGCGCAAGGTTTTACCAACGTTGCAAATATTGAATCTCAATCTACAAACCTAGGCGAAATGCTTTTGGACGGCTATGAAAACGATACTACTGGTAAAGGAAAAGTGTTTAATGGTGAAATATTTTGGGAATTAATACATCAAATAAGTGGTGTAGCAAATCCGAATATGGATACATTAAATGTATTGACTTCAGTAAAGACGTCTAAAGATTTCAGAACTAGCAATACAACAAAAGACGTAACAGTAAAGATAAACGGTAAGCATTGGACGGCGACGTATTTGTCAACGAATAAAAACGGAGATCCTATCCTTACGTTATGGCTTGCTACGAACTCCGCAACGCCTGCTCGTTGGGACGAAAATTATACCAACTCTTTGGGCAAATTTCCGCATAATATGTACGGTACTAGTGAAATGAGAGCGGTTACTTTAAACAACGGCGGGGGATATGCATTAAATTATAATGACGAAGAACTTACACCAGTTAATCAAGATGAAAACAGCGAATGGGCAATATATACAATGGACAGTGTAAAGGGCAGTCTTACATCTTTTATAGAAGTACCGGATAATATGGATTGGCAGCACAACCAAAGCGCTAAGACATCTGCATCTCAGTCTTATGATTATAATAACGATGCGTTGGACGCGGGCGGAAGTTATTCTGCAGCGTACAATTATTTGACGAATACGACGGTAGATACAGATGGATATAAGGGCTGGGCAAACGACAGATTATGGCTTCCTAGTATAGCGGAAACAGGAGCAAACGCTGAATTGGGTATTTGGAAGACATCCGGAAACCAACGTATTGCAGGTATGAATTCTTGGTCGCGTTCGGCCGAATATAGTAATTGTAGATATGCGTATGTACTGAACTCCTCTGGTGGTATGAGTAATATTACTGTTTCGAATGTACACGCTGTGCGTCCTGCATTTCATCTTAATTTGAAGTCTGCCGCGGCAAGAGTTGGTTCTTTGGGAGTTGCAGAGCCTACCAACGTTACCGCTGAATATACCGGAGAAACTCTTACTCTCGCAGACGTATCAACTGAACAAAAAAGTTGGTATGATTCAGAACAGATTGAATTAGAATATCCCGCCGATGGAATGGTTGACGCAAAGACATATACGGTAACAGCAAAGATAAAGGACGACTTAGCCGCAGACGGTCTTACATTCGTAGGTGAGCCGGGCGACGGAGAAACCGCGACTACAAGAAAGTTCAACTTTACAATAACAAAGAAGAAGATAGGAGTAGAAATATCGACTACAGGCGGATTGACCGCTACCGCGAAAGCGGGAGCGGTATACAGCGGAGATACGGGAGATCGAGCGCCAACGTTTGGATTTACCTATACCAGTACGGACGG
>JAIEEW010000131.1 GCA_029067255.1 Clostridia bacterium
GCCCTGAATAAATTGCTGTTGTCAAAGTAATCGAATCCCCCGCCGTTTTGCGTTACTACGAATCCGCCCTTTTCTCCGCAAATTACGTTGGAATACGGCAAGTCCGGAGTTGAAGTTACAATGTAGTCGCCATTTTTATCAAAACCGCCTTTTCCGCATAGCAGATCTAATTTTACATCCATATTTGAATAAATAACGGATTTTTTTGATGACTTTTCCGTATACTCCAAAATCGGAAAATCAAACAGTTGCTTTTCTACAATATTCTGCTCACCTTTTTTCGGCGGATTGTCGAATACAGCGAACGCATTTTCTTTTATCATATTGAGAGTACCGCCGTCAATTCCGTTCAAACGAAGAAATTTAATGCAATCTAGTTGCAAAATATCCCCTATGTTTGTCAAGTCTATAAAAGCCTTCAACGTACTCTCATTGTTTTGGCTCTCCGCTCTGTAAGCGATTACAAGATTAAACTTGACTGAAGCCATATTCAGATATATAGTCGAATATATCAAGTTTTTAAGCATTTCATCATGAGAGAAATGTTCAAAATAGATATATTTGACGGTTTTGCTCAATCCCATAGGCAAACTTTCGTGGAAGTCGCTCGCAATAACGCTCAGTTTCTCCCTATCGTACGGCTTGTACAATACGTTTGTCGCAATTCGACAAATAAGATCGCTGATTTTTTCGTTTATCTGATACTTGTACGTCTTAGAAAGCATTGTCAATCTAGCGCTTTCGTAAGAATATTTCGCAAAATCCATCATACGGCTTTGGTCTATGTTGCTTTTCAGCGACGTCAAGTCGCTATCGTAAAACTTCACGCAACATATTTCCTTTTCGCCGCGCGGCGGTATCGTAACTTCTCCTATGAATCCCAGACACGGATTAAGCGTATCTCCTATTGATACTCCCGCCTTTTCGCCTGACTCGAAAATTATAGGATTAGAAAAGTTCCTGTCTCTTCCGATAAAGTTGAACAGATTGCTTTCGTATTCCAATTCATCCATACCTAATACGCCCAATGACAGATAACTGTCGCCGTAATAACTTCTGGACGTACGCTTTGCTATCAAAACGTCTTTTGACGGATCGTATTCCGTTGATATGAACATATCGTTAAACGCGGGATGAGAAAACGTCGCGCCGAAATCTGTCAAAGCGATTTCTTCGCAATAACCGCATTTGAACGTCTTTGTAATGTCGCTGTTATTACATATAGTGATTTTTCTTATTTCGCAATTACTGTTTTGCGGAACGTATACACTCATCCTGCAAGATTTATCGACGTTTTCAAAGACGCTTTCATAAGGACGGAATTCATATACGCATTTATCTCTTTCAAGCGGCGCAAACGTAGGCGAATACAAATCCTTGCCGTCGCTAACGTAGAAAAATCCACCTTTGTTCGCATTGATTTCTATCGGAGGTTTATTGAGATATTTGCCCTTTGCAAACGAATATCCGTTGCCGTAAGAATCTATTATACACGAATAATGCCCGTTTGAAAGCGTATTGACTTTAGGAAAGCCTTTACACTCTCCGCCGGTTTTATAGTTATTAACCGCAGCGTCTTTATATACAAAGTCAAACTTCTTCGTGGATTTGCTTACAGACGTCGGTATTTGTTCTTCAAGCATAAGTCTTCCGCCGTTCATAGCGCTATCGCTCATAAACAACGATACGATATAATCGTCAAACAATGCATTTACAACGCTGCAAAGTATCATGCCTTGATGATGCGACATCAAAGTCGCGACAATATTCTTGCCGTTGGTATAATCGATCGATTCAAACATTCCTTGATGAGTAAGCATGCCTTCGTCGACAAGATTTTTCAGATTGCGTACGGCTTTTTCAGGCGCGTATTTCAACGTCAAAGCCGAAGAATACGGACTGACAACGCATCTATCTTTTCCCGCGCTCAAACTGATACTGCTTACCCCAAATGCGGAATACTTGTAATTATTCTCTTCGTTGAATTCATAATAGCAACTCTCGCTTATACCCCATAATCCGTTGCATTTTGCCTTTTCCATGATTTTTATAACGTTTTTTATACTTGACGTAAGCAGACTGTCCTTGCAGTCGTCAAGAAAAATCTGCGGCATAAGATATTCAAAGGCAGTTCCTGACCAAGATACCAACGTATTCCCGTTTATCTTAGCAATATTTCTTGCAAGTCCGTCCCAATATCTAGTGTCACCTTTAAGCGCTGACGCAATATAACACAGCGTGCGCGATTCTGACGCCAACATATCGTAATGACCTTCGAATTTTCCGTCAGCCTTGTTGAAACCGATATGGAATTTCCCGCGGCTACCGTCATACAATGCGTCAAAATCTACGTCGTCAATGATTTGGTTAATACGCAAATATAATCTCGAATCGATATCTTTGACAAATTGTTTTATTACGATGAGACAGGCTATGAAGTTTCCGCTGTCTACGCTTGATACAAAATACGGTTCAAGCGGTTTTTGCGTAGCAAGCGAATACCAGTTGAACAAATGTCCTTTATATTTTTCAAGTCCTTCAATCATAGATACCTGTTCTTCGAGTTTATTCATACACTCGTCAAGAGATATTCTACCTATTTTGTAAGAACAAATATACGAAAGAATTGCAAATCCCATATTAGTAGGCGAAGTAAAGCCGTTGGCTTCTTTCTTTGGAAAAACTTGATAATTGTCGCATATCAAAAGTTTGTCTTTTAGATTGCTCTCAAAATATTTACAAGTCCTATTAGCCAAGTCGGCAAGGAATTCTCTGCTTTCTTTGGAAATTTCCTTTACTGAATCGCGTTCTTTTGAACATAGATATAGCAAATTTGCAACCGTTATATACAACGCGAAATATACCAATAAATATATTTGCGAATAGAAAATACCGCCCAAAATTATGCAAACGATAATGCTAGGCAAAAGCATTTGTATATGTTTGGAATAGTTGTTCTGCCTTTGAGAAGAATAAAACGTCTTCCATTCAAGCAGTTTTTTTCTATCAAACAAACATTTGAATATCATCTTGCCCCACAGTAAGATTCCATTGACGGCAAAAAACGGTATCATGATAATATCGTATATCATTGCTACAATCTCCGAGAAAAATTGCTTAAACACATATCTTGGTCTTTTATCATACCCCAAAGCGTTCAGACACAGTCCAAACCTTATCAGCCATATCGCTACCGCGCTAATACCGAAAGGAATTAGCAATAAAAGATCGGCGCTTACAAAAAGCATGATCAAAAGCGCAAACTGCAATATCGGAATGATTGTTTTCAGCGCATTGAACGCTATAACGTATCTGTAAAACGGTTGAGATACTTTTTTAGAGAAAATATACGGCAACAATAAAATATCACCTCTTTCCCACCTGTTCTGACGTATATTATGGCTTACAAAACTTTTCGGAGCGTCTTCGTACGTTGGCAAAGCAAGACTACCTGTCGGGACTATCGCACCTTCTATAATGTCGTGGCTCAAAATCCTGTTGTCCGGCAACTGACCTTCAATCTGCTCTGCGTATTCTTTTAGTCGGTATATGCCTTTGCCGCAATAAATAGCGCTGCCAGAAATCTTATAATAAAAATCTCCATAATTGCAATAACCGTCAACTCCGCTATCTACCTTGTAAGTTTTGGACCATAGCGTATCAAGAGACGATAATCTGTATTTGGAACGGAAAGTCATGAGCGTGTATTTTGAGTTGAGCGGGTGCAACATAGTATTTACAGCGCGCTTGATACCGCCCGGCATCAAAGTATTATCGTCGTCAAGCAGCAATACAAATCTGGGCGTATTTTGTTCTCTAAGCGTATATGAAAATTCATTATAATCTCCGCTGATCAACGCTCGATTGAGAGTGTCCGTCGCTCCCCTTTTTCTCTCGTAAGCCTGCCATTTACCATCTATGAATTTGCGTTTTCTTACAAACACGTTTATATTGGGATATTTTGAAAGATAACCGAATTTACCTATAATTGCATTATCGCTTTCGTTAGTTTCCGTTTCCGATGATTTCAAATCCACCAAAAGCGAATACTCCAACATCTTATCTTTGTTGGCTTCGGCAAGCGATAGCAAACTTTCGCACGCTTCTTCCGCTTGTTTTTCGTTTGTTATAAACTCGTTCTTAACTACCAGAGTTCTTCCTTCTTCCGGCAAGTCAATGTAATTCATTGACGCTACGTTACGCGCAGGTAATATTTTATCCACTATCAGGCTTACCGCAAATCTTGCTACCGGCACTGATGCAAACGGCATGATCACCCCAACCGCCAACATCATTTGCCACGAATCTAGAAAAACAATACTTATCCCAGTCAACAATACTGAAAGCAACGATATTATTACAGCATACAACCTTTGATCCGCTTTGCTTGTTGGTTTTTTAAGAACTGACGGCGTAATAGAATGTATATATCCTTTTATAGCGTAGCGATAATCGTATATTATTTCTCCGAAATGAACGCTATACATTTTTGCAAGTTCCATCGCTGACTTTGCCACGGATCTCTCGCTTGCGCCGTAAAGCGACGAAAGTTTACTTATAGCGCTCAAATATGCGAATTTCGAACACATATCCATATTTTTATAAGTTTCATCATGTGAAATAATACTGTAAGTAGAACATAATTGTATTTTAAACTCGTCGCTGAAGACGTCGCTCAATCTCTTCAACGAAGATATACTGTTTGATATTAACACGCTCATATCAACAAGATTGTTGGCAAACGACATATCAATGTTGTCGGGATTTATATCGTTAATTTTATAAAAATATTTTTCGTCAAGATACTTTCCCGAATGTTTGAAAAAATAAAGATACGCGTCGTATTTACACAGTCTTCTTACAGGCTCGGCGTCTCCGTCTGCCTGTCTGCGTAACTTCTCTGTAGAGATAATTTCCTTTGATATTTTCGCTATACGCTCAATAAGCGCGTATACCAACGCTCTATCCAAATTGAGCGTTTCGTCATAATGCAATGGCGTATAATCGTTGAATACGTCTACCGTCTGCTTTATTGTTTCTGCCGTGAGATTGCAATTTGACGACGCGACCATAAATCGCGCCAATTGAATGATCCTTACGTTATTCTTTTTATGCGTTAGTCTGCAGAATACTTTATAATCGCTTTGCTTTACGTTTATCGTAGCCGAATAATAGTTTTCATACAGCCACCTTTCACATTCGTAAAGCGACTGCCCTTTATCTACTTTATCCAAAAGCGTTTTGTATGCTTTTTTTATGACCCGCAAATGAGCGTTGATATTTGGTATCGCCCCAACCAGTTCGCCGCTTCTTAAAGAAATGGCAAGTCTCTTTACGTTGTCTTCAAGATCTTTATCGCTCATTGTCGAAGTAAATTCTTCTCCGCCGTAAGATCGTTTTGCAATCAACGTAAGAATAATCAATAATATAAACAATACTGTAATAACCGCGTACAACATACATTGATTATTGACGCTAATACAAAAAAAATACGCCTAAAAAGACGTATTTAATACAAGACAGTCTGTAAGCCGAGTTCTGTATTTGACTATCATCTGTCTAGGCGTAGCGTTACCGATACGCTCAAGCG
>JAIEEW010000132.1 GCA_029067255.1 Clostridia bacterium
CGTCCCGATTTTTTCAATTAGTTTTTGTACATACGCTTACGCGCCGCTTCCGCCTTTTTCTTACGCTTTACGCTAGGCTTCTCGTAAGCCTCTCTCTTACGCAAGTCGCCGATGATGCCGTCTCTCGCGCATTTACGCTTAAATCTTCTGATAGCGCTGTCCAAAGACTCGTTTTCTCCTACTTTAACCGTTGACAATTTACTCGCCTCCTTTCGCCCGCGCGACTTGATACTTCAACATTATCGCATAAGATAATAGTCTTGTCAACAAAATTGATTGTATTTTTCAATTCAATTTCAACTTGTCGCAAATATCTTTAAGATCCAAATCGTACTTGTCTTTCAACGCCCAGATATCGATTCCGTCTTCATTCTTCCTGGGCACTATATGGAAGTGCAGATGAAATACCGACTGTTGAGCGCTCGCTCCGCTTGCATTGAGAATATTCACTCCGTCAAACCCGCAATCGTCGACATAGTGATTGGAAATTTTCTTCACAGCCGCTATCGTGGATTTAAGATACTTGTCGTTGCAATCAAGCACGTTTACGCAATGCTTTTTGGGAATAACTAAAGTATGTCCGTAACTGTCGCAAGCGATATCCAAAAATGCGTAAACGTTTTTGTCTTCATATATCTTATGGGACGGAATCTCCCCGTTGATTATTTTACAAAAAATACAATCCATTTTTCTTCTCCTTTTTCTCTCGTCAAGATTATAATTCTTTGACGATGTTGCAATAGGCTACGCCGTCTTTTACTTTATTGACTTTGACTTCGTATACTTTATCGCTCTCTCCTTTGTCGAGATAACATTTAATATACTGCCGGGAATAACCGCATAAATATCCGTTTTCTCTGTCTTCGCTCAACGCTTCGAGCGTCGCGCCTATGTAATTTCTAAGAAACCTTTCCTTGCATTCGTCCGCTACCTTTATCGCTCTCGCAACTCTTGACTTAACAATGTCGGGCGCAAGCGTTTTGTATCTTGCCGCAACCGTCCCGCCCCTTTGCGAATAGCCAAAAACGTGTACTTGAGCAAATCCCACTTCGTCCATAAATTTTAACGTCTTATTGAAACTCTCTTCGTCTTCCGTAGGAAAGCCGCAAATCAAATCGGTCGTTATTGCCGCGTCGGGGAATACGTTTCTTATCAAATCAACTTTTTCTTTATACTGCGAAGTCGTATAATGCCTGTTCATTTTTTTCAAAACGCCGTCTTCTCCGCTCTGTAAAGAAAGATGGAATTGCGGGCAAAACTTTTTCAGAGATTTGAGCGAATTCAAAAGATCTTCGTCTATAACGTTGACTTCCAAAGACCCCAGCCTTATTCTGCAATCGACGTCTTTCAGACGGTTCATCAATTTGGAAAGCGAACTTCCGATATTCTTTCCGTACGACGATATATCTATACCTGTGATAATTATCTCTTTACAAATCGAAGAAAGGTTCTCGCATTCCTTAACTATACTTTCTATTTTTCTTGACCTACTCCTACCCCTGACATAGGGAATAAGGCAATAACTGCAATAATTATCGCATCCGTCCTGTATTTTTACGTACGCTCTTGTGCGTACTACTTCGGGAGAAAATCCGTCTTCGTATTCCGTAGGAATAGGCTTTATCAACACGCCTTTGCTTTCCAGTTTATCTATCAGTTTATCCTTGTCCGCCGTACCTATGACAAAGGTTACGTTTTCTTTCTCGATAAACTGTTCGGGATCATGTTGAGACGCGCAACCGCATACTACGATTTTAGCGTTGGGATTAAGTCTAAGACACCTGCTTACGCACTGTCTGGATTTGCGTTCCGCTTCGTTGGTAACCGCGCAAGTGTTTAGTATATACAAATCGGCAACGACCAAATCTTCCGTTACGTCATAGCCCCTATCTTTAAGACTTTTGAGCATGCCGTCGCATTCGTATTTATTAACTTTACATCCTAAATTATAAATAGATATCTTCATTTTCTTTTGCCGATCTCACACCGTTTTATCCATAAAATTTCAATTGCCTTGCAACTCGCCGATCTCATACATAATAAGGCTTGACGCTACGATACTTGCGGTTTCGCAACGCAAAATTCTCTTGCCGAGCGATAAAATTTCTCCGCCCAAATCTCTTATTTTGTCGACTTCTTCTGGACAAAATCCGCCTTCGCTTCCTATTATCAACGCAATCTTTTTCGCGTCTTTCAAGCCTTTAATATCGCCCACTCTTCCCGTCGTCGCGTTTTCATAAGGCATCACTATCAAATCGTAACCGTCAAGTTGTCCCAGTATACCGTCAAAGTTGTTCAACTCTGCTACTTCCGCTTTTCTCGACCGTCCGCATTGCTTGCACGCTTCAATCGCAATCTTCCTGCTGCGAACGATATTAAACTTGCTTTCGTTGGTATATCGGGATAAAAACGGAACTATCTTTTCTACTCCGAGTTCCACGCATTTTTGAACAATGAAATCAAATTTATCGCCCTTTGGCAACGCTTGAAAAAGCGTTACTTCCGCTTTTGTTTTACATTCGTTTTCTTTTATTGAATCTACTTTCGCAACCGCGCAGTCCGGCTTTATTTCCGTTAAAGTACATTCATAATCCTTTCCGTCGTCGAGATTGACGATGATTCTGTACCCGACTTTATGCCTTAGCACTTTTGTCATGTGAGCAAACTCTTCGCCGTAAATCTTGATATTATTGCCGTCGTAATCTTCTTTTTCGGCAAAAAAACGTTTAATCTCCATAATCAGATCCTTATTTCGTCAGTCTGAACGCTACCCATTCGCCCATATTTACGCGTTCAAGTACAATAAATCCTGCGTTTTCAAAAGCCGCTCTTACGTCGTTTTCCCTTTTCAATATAATACCCGATATTATTACGACTCCGTCTTTTTTCATATAGTTTCCCAAACTTTCGGCAAGCGTAATAAGTACGTCGGCGGTTATATTGGCGAGAACTACGTCAAACTTTCCTGCCGTCTTGTCAAGCAAATTAGCGTTTCCAACAGTGATTTTATCCTGCAATCCGTTGAGCGCGCAGTTTTCTCCCGCAGATTTTACGGCGTTGTCGTCTATATCGTACGCTTCGACGCTATCCGCTCCGAGTTTAGCCGCCGCCAATGCAAGTATTCCGCTTCCCGTTCCGACGTCTATAACGCTCTTGCCTTCCATGCCTAGAGCCTGCAACAAATCAAGGCACATTTTCGTGCTTTCGTGTTCGCCCGTACCAAATGCCATACCGGGGTCGATTTTGACAACGTATTCGCCGTTCACCGGCGCATATTCTATCCATTCAGGTACTATCGTTACCCTGCCCGCCTTTATAGGCTTGTAGTACTGTTTCCAACTCTCCAACCAGTCGCAATCGTCCACCGTTTTCACCGTAACCGTCAACGGACCGTAATCAAACGGACAGTTTTGTTTAAGAAATTCCAGTCTACTATCTATATCTTCTCTTGTTTTAACGAAATCTTTCTCTTCGAAATAGCCTTTGACCTGCGCTTTTCCGTCGTTCTCTATCAAATGCTCTTCCATATAATCCCATACGATTCCGCTGTCGGCAAGATCCGCAAGATCATTTTTGTCGTATATTCCTATGCCCGCGCTTCCCGCTTCGGTCAGTATTTCCGCGACAAGTTCGCTCGTTTCGCTTGTCGTATCTACCGTAACTTCGTAATATTTCATTTTTCTTCTTCCTTACGTTTTTCGGACACTTTCGCCGTTACGCTGATATCCGTCGCTTCTTTTTCGCAGTTTTCTTCAATTTCTTCCGTTGTTCCGGTTTCGTCAGATTTGACTTCTGCGTCCGCCGTTATAGACGACGATTCGACTACGCGGCTTTTATCATTTTCTTTATTTTTCTTGTTTTTTATCATTTTGACAGCCACTCTCACTATATACAGCAAAAGAACCAAAATGACTATTATGAAGAAAATATCCAAGACGGTATTCATATAATTCTTCAAAAATACTGCAAGCACCGTTACTATCGCTCCTGCGGTAAGATTCCCCAACCACACCATAGCGAGCGACTTCCAAAACGGTATATCAAGAAAAGTCGCTACCGCGCTTCCCGTCCAAACGCCCGTAAGCGGTATCGGAAACGCTACGAAAAGGTATACTCCCAACATTTTTTTGCGTTCGAGTTTTTTCGCCTGTTCCGCGGTAAAAATGCCGTCGCTTTCTCCAACGACTTTCATCGCCTTGCTCTTAAAACCGCTTTCAACTGCGTTGGCAAGCGACGCGAATGCTTTATACTTTTTCATCCAGTTGAGAACGGGTCTCAAAATTAGTAGCAATATCGGAGATACCAATGCCGAACCTACCCATGCCAACGCAAACGAAACTCCCGCCGAAATCCCCATAGTCATGGCGGCTGGAATCGCGCCCCTGAGTTCCACGATAGGAATTATCGAAATCAAGATCGTAGTGATATAGTCGTTGCCTATGAGTTCTCGGACGAAATCTATTATTTTTTCAGTCAAAATTATCTCCTTTCGGCTAATTCGCGCCTTATTCCATACGCAATAATTTATTTTAATTACAGATTAAATATACTATATTCCCTTGCATTTAGTCAATAAAACCGCTAAACTAAAAATATG
>JAIEEW010000133.1 GCA_029067255.1 Clostridia bacterium
AAATCCGAAGAATTTTTTAGTGCAAACGATCTTTCCGAAAAAGTCATATTTTCCATGCGATCGGCGTGGAGCAAATTTGACGTTATATTCTCTGAAAAAGTCGACGAAGCATGTTTGATACACGGCGATTTGAACGTTGCGAATATAATGGTCTGCAAAAAGTACAAAGTCAACGGTTTTATCGACCCACTCAACTCAATGTACGCGGACAGAGAGTACGATTTATTTCAGTTCGATAACCTTACCGGAAAGAGATTTTATCTACGCGAAACCTATATCCGCAAATACGGAGCAAGTAAATATTGCGATGCCAAATGCGCTTTTTACGGCTTATGGAACGAAGTATATTGCTATATAAAATCAGGCTTGCTTGTAAAATTGATTATGAATCCGCTTACAAAAAATATGCGCAAAAGGCTTGCGGAACTATGATCTCGCTAGGCGCAAAAATCACAAGAGCAGTCCTTAAAATTTATACCTACCCATACCGTAAAAAACATAAATCTTTATCGCGTTCTATTAAGTTTAGTAAAAAGCCTTATTTGCCACCAAAAAACTATCGTTACGAAGTAAAAAATATAGACGGAACAAAAATCGAAATATTATCCCCGATAGAAGAAAACAACAGTTTATACGCTATTGTACAGTTTCACGGCGGCGGACATACGCAAGCAATGAATAAGATGTACAGAAAAGTTGCCGAGCGACTTTGTAAATCAACAGGCTATCCTGTATATTCAATTGATTACAAAACCGACAGCAACCTTACTTATCCGTCAGTACATAGAGAATGTTATGCGGCGTACGCGAATTTACTTGACTGTCTTTTGAAAGAAAAGCGTATCATTGCTATAGGCGACAGTTTTGGCGCTAATTTAATGCTTTCCACCTGTTTGAAACTTCGCGACAAGAAAATTCAATTACCTTGCGCGCTGATTTCAATATCGTGTTACGTCGATTTGGCTGCGACGGGATCTTCCTACAAAAAAAATTGTTACGTCGACCCTTTGTACTCTTTAACCAAGCGTCAAAATTTTGAAAGACATGAAAATTTTATAAGGCGAAAAACTCCCTATTGCGGCTTAACGTCGCCTTATGATGCGTATTTGTCGCCTGCTTACGCAGAATACCAAAATTTCCCGAATATGCTTTTACAGTGCGGAGATTGCGAAACTTCAGAAAGCGACAGCGACATGCTGTATGAAAAAGCGATTGCGGCAAACGTGAAAGTAAAACTTACAAAGTATAATGGCATGTGGCATGACTTTCAGTATTTAACGCCGTTTTTGAAAGAAAGTAAACGCGCATGGAAAGAAATAAGCGAATTTATCAAACAGATAGCGTTACAATGACGCGAAACCATGCGCTTGAATACTAGAACGCTGATTGAAAAACGATAAAAGAAGGCTTACACTGATTAGGAGAATTGCTTAAAGATTACTAAAATAAAAAGTTACTATTGTTACTTTAATATAAAAATTTATAAAACGAAAATTTGCGCTAACCTATCGGTTGGGGAAATCCATCCCCAACCGAAATCATTTATCTTATTGCGTTAGTAAAATTATAACGGAGCCAAACAGCATTCCCGTCCAGTTTTTGAACGTCTAGTAATGTAAACGCTATAGCCGAGTTTTGCGATTTCCCACCTTTTTCAAACACGGTTACTCTGTCTTCCCCGTCTGCGGCAGGGGCGAGTACAAGACTTAATTCATCAATCATACCGCTATCCGCAAACGCCCAATCAATATAACCGCCGCCCGCTATCATAAGTCTGTCGATTTTGAAAAGTTCTTTGAGTTTCACCATACACGCGACGCAATCCAAATCCGTCTTACCTGCAAATATATAAGATATTCCCAGATTTCTTAAATAGGCTGCATATTCGTCGGAAACGTTTTCAGTTAAAACTTCTATGATATGCTGTCTTTTGCCGTGTCTTTCCAAATAATTTTTTGAGTAAGCGAGTTTGCCGTATCTGTCGATAGCAACCGCAAACGGCGGCTCTGCTTCCGGCGATAAGTAATCTTTTCGTCCCGTCGATTTCGCTTTGGAAAGTTTTCCAACACAGCCGTCGCAAAATTCAAGCATTGTCGTCGTCCCGTATAAAATAGCGGAACAGTCAAAATTAACGCGAATCGCGCCGTATGCTTCCAACGCTTCTAAGCATTCCGATTTGCCCATAAAACTCCCCGCAATGGCGCCGTCCAACGCGCTTAAAACGTGGCATATTGTATACGGTCTGTTCATTCTACAATCTCTCCTAAATAATTACAGAACTTTAAGCGCGCTAAGCCAATCCAAAACAGTCTTTTCTGACGTCCCCGAACTGAAGCGCTGACCTGCTAACCAGTTCCCTGTTCCCGCCATTTCGGCAAGCAACATTCCGCTCTGTCCCAATCCCGAACTTGCCGACGTAGCAAACGGAATAACAGTTTTGCCGGTAAAGTCGTTATCTTTAATAAAATTGTTTACAGGCCACGCCGCAATGCCCCACCAAATGGGATAACCTATGAATACAGTATCGTAATCCGCCCAATTAGCGACAGCGGTATTTGTCAATTCTATATTTCGTAAACTCACGTCGTTATGCTCTCGCGAAACGCGACTGCTTGAATTGTTATAATTCAAATCCGCGCCGGTATATGGATCGACTGGAACAAGTTCGAACATATCGCCGCCCGTTGCGTCGGCAATATATTCCGCCACCCTTTTTGTAGAACCTGTCGCCGAAAAATATACTACAAGAACGCCTGCCCCTTTCTCACTCGGCAAATCGTCTTGCGGCGGAATAATCTCCGTGGAATCATTTGATTCATTATCGTTTGGATTCGAAGGTTGTTCAAGAGTCGCTATCAATCCTAATCCGTCAAGCCAATTACGAATGGTATTTTCATCGCTGCGATTAAACAGCCTGCCTTCGTTTACCGTCGCTTTTGTATTGCTGCGAATATCCGCCGTACTTTCGCTGATAGGACTACCGCCGCTCGTAGCGAACGTATAAATAGTTTTACCGCTCAAATCATAGTAGTTGAGAAAACTCAAAACCGCCATAGGCGCGGTATGCCACCAAATCGGAAATCCCAAAATTATTGTGTCGTACTCGGCAATCGCTTCGTCCGGCAAATACGTTGCGAGTTCAGGACGTGCGTTGTTGTCCTTTTCTTCTTTCGCTACTTCCGTCGTGGGCGTATATGCGCTGGGATACGGTTCTTTACGCTCTATCTCGAAAATATCCGCGCCGCTTAATTCCCGTATCTTTTCTGCTACGCCTTTAGTTGTGTTTGTTTTGGAAAAATACGCTACAAGTGTTTTGCTAGTAACCGTGAACGAATTGTCGACGTTAGCATTTGACGGACGGGTATAATCGTCAGGCGGATTTTCTCCGCCGTCATTTGAATTGCAAGCGACAAACGAAAAAGTCATAACCATACATAGTACGATTGCTATAAAAGATAAAATTTTTTTCATATTCCATATTCTCCTTACCAGTTTTTCTTTTCTTTTTTGTGATCGTTGTTACGCTTTCTTTCTTCAACCATTTGCGCAAACCATTCCACCATAGCGGGGTCTGTATGAGAGAAGAAAGAACTTTGCTTTTTATCAAGACTAGCCATAACAGCCATATCTTCTTTTGAAAGTTCAAAATCAAACACGTTGAAATTCTGTTTCATTCTTTCGATATGAACGGATTTCGGAATAACGACGATACCACGTTGCAACTCCCAACGAAGTATTACCTGCGCCACGGTTTTGTTGTATTTAGCGGCGATTTTCGCTATAGTTTCGTTGGTAAACAAACCGTTTCTGCCTTCGCCGAACGGCGCCCATGCTTCAATTTGCACGCCGTATTTTTCCATCCACTTTTGCGCTTCTATCTGCTGGTTATGCGGATGAGTTTCCACCTGATTGACCATGGGTTTGATTCTCGCAAAACTGCAAATATCTACCATTCTGTCAGGATAGAAGTTGGATATGCCTATTGCGCGGATAACGCCTTGAGCGTAAAGGTCTTCCAGCGCTCGCCACGCTCCGTATACGTCTGCAAACGGCTGATGCAAAAGCGCAAGATCGACGTAGTTTGTTTTCAACTTGCGCAGCGATTCCAAAATCGACGCTTTGGTCTCTTCATACCCGTAATGCTCAACCCATACTTTTGTTGTCAAAAATATTTCTTCGCGCGGAATACCCGATTTAGCGATAGCGTTGCCGACTTCTTCTTCGTTGAAATAACTTTGCGCAGTATCAATATGGCGATAGCCTACTTTTAGAGCGTCAAGTACGCAACGCTCGCATTCGTCTTTACTGACCTGATAAACGCCGTATCCGAGCTGCGGCATTTTGACTCCGTTTGATAACTTAACATATTGCATATTAAAATTTCTCCTATTAGTTTTTGGTTTAATTATTTCCTTACTTGCATTATAAATCACGTCAAACAAAAACGGAAGTTCAATTAAGTTTATAGTTTAAACAAAAAGTTTATACAAAAAAGAGCGACCTTTAGTCGCTCTTTTATAAATTCAATTAATTTGATTACTTTACTACGTTTTCGTATTCTTCATCCGAAACAGGCTCGCTCCAATCGGTTTTTCCGTTTTCAGCGGGAACTTCTATCGCAAGATGGGAAAACCAACCGTCTTTTCCTGCGCCATGCCAATGTTTTACTCCTACGGGAATATTGACTACGTCGCCCGCCTGCATTTTAACAGCGGCTTTACCGTATTCCTGATAATAGCCTTCTCCGCCTACGCAAACGAGAATTTGTCCGCCGCCCTTTGTCGCGTTGTGAATATGCCAATTATTGCGGCATTTCGGCTCAAACGTTACGTTGGCGATAAATACTTGTTCTTTTGATATGGGAGCGAGATAACTTTGCCCTTTGAAATATTTAGCGTAAGCGTCGTTTGGTTCGCCTATGGGGAAGAAAATGGTATTTTGATATTTTTCCTTTTCCGTAAGCGCGGGCATTTCTTCATTCCAAACTTCCTTTGCAAGATTGAAGACCGCCCAACCTTTGGGCCAGCCTGCGTAGAACGCCGTATGAGTTATTGCCGCAACTATTTCTTCTTTTGTAACGCCATTGTTTTTTGCGTTCAATAAATGATGCTTCAAAGAACTGTCGCATATTCCCTGCGACATCAACGATACTACCGTTATTATACATCTTGTCTTAACGTCGATGCCGTTGGAATTCCAATTTTCTCCGAATAAAATATCGTCGTTGTAATGCGCGAATTCTGGCGCAAATTTCCCAAGCGAATCTCTGCCCGCTGTCTGTACGATTTTTTTCATGATCAAACTCCTTGTATCTTACATATAGTTTTAATAAATTTCGTTACCTGTCTTGACGGCGTCGGCGAATACAAGATCCCAAATGGAATCTTATAATTCCACTTTGCCGGAACAATCTTCAACAACGGATGTACGTCTTCCCAGCCGGCAACCGTAATGATAGGGATATTCTCTTTAGCGGCTTGATTGAACGCTGAAATATTGAACATATTAAAGTCTTCAATCTGCGTCCCGTTTGCGACCAATTCTTCTCTTAATTCATCAATAAACCTATTCCAGCCTTTGCGAATAAGCATTACCTTTCTATTTCGTAGATCTTCTATCCCTATTTCTTGTTTTCCATTTAGGGTATGCGTAACGGGAATAGCAAACAGCAACGGCTTATCGTATAAATGCGCGGCAAGACACTCGCGCTCTTCCAGAAATTTTTCGTCGTACAATCCGCCTACTATATCAATGTGTTTTCCAAGATTTTTCAATATTTCTACAGAATTGATTGGAGTATTGTCAAAGGGAATCAATTCGATTTTCATATACGGGTCGATTTCTTGCAACTTGCTCCACACGTCTAGTAGGAATTTAGCGGGCGTCATTATAGACGTTCCGATACGGATCGTTTGACGTTTGTCTTTATCGTCTATATCCTTCGCCTTTTCTATCGCGCGTTCGGAATAATCGATTATATACTTCGCGTCTTGCAAAAGACTTTTACCCGCTTCCGTCAATGCCAAACCGTGATTAGTACGGTTGAACAACGTTATGCCCAACCTGCCTTCAAGCGCATTGATCTGCTTCATAACGGCTGTAGGCGAAATAAAAAACGCTTCGGCAGTTTTGCTGAAACTGCCGTTTTCCGCAACCGATATAAAAGTTTCCAACTGCGTATTGTACATACTTTCCCTTTATATAAACAATTAGTTTATGTGATTATACCACTCTTTTGATAAAAAGTCAATGCGTATCTTCTTTCCGTCGATATATGTCAAAACGTAAAAAATCAGGGAACCTGCAATAAGTTCCCTAATTTATTCATACTGCTTAACGTTTATTTACGTCGTCATTTATATTGCGGTCAACGTAACTTTCGCTTCATAGAATTTCCACGTAAATTTATCCCAAACGCCGTCGTCATACGTATAGAAACCAAGTCGGATTTTCGTATTTTGCGAAAATTTATCAATGCTCAACGTTACTGAGAAATTATTATTCCAACTTTGCGATTTTGTCGGCTGGAACTTATCCTTAGTGTAAACGTTGCTGCCGTTGACATCAAGCCACAACTTAGCAAAATTTCCGTCATGCTTTACTCTTTCAAGAAGAGCGCTGATATTGATTTTTATCTTTGTATACCCTAACTCTTTGAGAGTATTGATATCCAAATTCACAAGATATTCTCTAGTATGGAAATCCTTGTTTTGATTTTCGTCCAACTCTTTGACTTCATCGCCCGATACTCCGTTTATATCCGCGTCTTGACCTATATGCACAACTACCGACGTGCGTACCCAATAAGCGTACAGGTATTTATCTTGATTACCCGAATAGTCTTCGCTGAATACATAATCTTTTGCGCCGTTATTCGCAGTAGACCAACCTGTCTGTAAATAACCGGATCTTGTGCACAACTCACCTGCAATTTTCACGCTGCAACCTTGCTTTTTATAAACGCTTTTTACTCGTATGATTTGCGACGAATTGTTTTCATAATAGTAAACAATAGCGCTGAAAAATACTTCTGAGTAAAAGTTGATTTCCTGCCCGTTATATTTTTGTTTCGCCGTAATTGTAAGCGTAAAACCGCTATCCGGCGCAGATGCGATCGCGCTTCCGTTCATACTTCCGCCAGTCAACGTCCAAACCAAATCTTCCTTGTTATACGTAAATGAAGAATCCCAACCTGTCAAATCAAAACTGTTGTCAATCTCTATACTGGTCTGAGAAACTCCCAAAGAACCGCTAACGCGTTTGAATATAGCAACGTCTTGGGCTTCGATCCTACTCTTAATATTGCTTGGCGCAGACGCGCCGTTCGTATAAATATAGTAAGTCTGTGTTCCGTCATGAACGGTAATTTTGTACGTTACGTAATTATTTCTACCGCTCTGTCCCGATTTTACGCTCAAAGTAAACGTATCGTAATCTTTAATTCCGCCTGCGTAAATAAGCGTAGCGTTGGAAGATACTTCTACGGAATAAGTCAATCCGTAATTTATTTTACCGCCCAAACCTTTGTATTTTATACGCATATCTACGCTCTGTCCTTCTTCTAGTTGCGGAGCGCCGTAATCAATGTCATATTTATGTCCGTCTTTGCCGTTTGTCTGTAAATACTCTAATGAGAATGCTCCGTCAAGAGCCGCAACGGTAAATTCCTTATATTGCCACGTATCGCTGTCAAAAGTCCTGTAAGGCACTCTTACAAGCGTACCCGCGTTTGCATTAGTGGATATATAAAGGAAACCGTCTTCGCACTGCGCGACAATTCCGTTTTTGTCCGCGGTTACGTTAGGATCGCCCCACTCAACAGATTTATTGGACGCGTGGCCGTGTCCGTTTATCGTAATCAAAGAATTCAAATCCAACGTACCGTCCCTATGGAACGTAGCGTCGGATATTTCCGCGCTCAAAGCGGGCACGTAGACCGATAAGTAGCAATCCTGCGAGAATACTTTCCCGCCATGATTGTAGTTTACCGTAATAGTTATGAACGGATGGTCTTCATTCATCGCGCTAAGATCGGAAATTTTTATCAAACTTCCCGAAGTAGTAATTATCCCGTTATTTGCGATCAACGTAACGTCTATATCCGTTACGTTGTCAATAGTATAAACAATTTCGACTCTCAAAGAATCGGACGGAAGCGCTTTTATATTTTCGTTATCCACCGCAACGCCGTCTTTAACAATTTCTATACTCTCAAACGCTTCCGCATAAACCGGCATTACTGTTAAATTGCGCTTCAAAGGCATGGAGTCGACTCCCGTCCACTCGTTGGTAAGATTGGCCGAATACTCTATTATACTTCCCTTACTGGTCAAAGACTTCGGCAAAGTAAGCAATCCGTTTGAGTCTACAACGGCAATGGAAGCATCGATATCGTTAAGCGAATAGAATATGGGCACGGGGTTATCCGCAAGCAAAGTCGCATACTTAGGAAACGCTTCGGCTTGCATATCGTAGGAGCGAAAATTCTCCACGTTGTCAACAATCGAATTGACAAACACTATGCTTTCGACAGGAATATAAATCGAAACGGTAATTTCATCGAATCCGTCGCTGTAAGCCGCTCTTATTTTTACTTCCGGATGCGGTATTTTCATGCCCTCTGACCATTCGCTAGTAGGGCGCAAGACAAACGTTCCGTCAGAATGAACGTAACCGTCTTCAACGTATTCCTGCCCTTTTACAATTATATAATTCAATCCTGTAGAATCTACGCCGTTGACGGTAGATTCCAAACTCACCGTATCGGCTGCGACGCTACTCGCGACTGCCAACGCTTCGCCTGCGGCGTTAAAACGTCCAAGCGGCGTAATCGCGGAAATTTCCACAACGGTAGTAGGCATATACAACGTCAGCGTAACGCTGTCGAACGCGTTGGGATTGTCTACCGAATAAGCGGTTATGGTAACAGTGGAATTGACGTCTATAACAGCGACGTCTTTCTTAGCAGTTATAGTTCCGCTCGCTTCGTCAAAGTCTTCGATGTATTTCATACCGTTGCCCGACAATTCGTAACGCAAAGACTGATCGCTTGCATATGAAGGGAAAAATTCGCAAGAAACCGTCCTTGTCTTGCCGATATGTAATTTATCGTCTGTTCCCGGCGACGATAACGTTATGCTTTTTACAGGTACCTTTGCGACAGTCATTTCAATAGGATTGCTTTCTATCCCGTCCACTCCTGCCGTTACTGTAAATACGCTTCCTATCTCAACGTCGGGCGATACGGCGATCACAGCGGTTCCGCGCGCTCTACCGTCCATCAACTCGACCGTCGACACTTTGCCCACTTCAGCCGCGCTCTCCGGCGCTACGTTGAAATAAATCTCTTTAGTAGTAGTATACCAAGGGTCAACTTCGTAAGATAAAGTAAACTCTTGTCTCGGTTGGATTTCCGATATATTGCCGTCTACAACAATCTCTATATTTTCGACGGGAACGGTCTCGAAAGTATAGTCTTCGCCTGAATCAGTCGACGCGAAAGCATACGAATCGAGTCCCGCTAACGTTGCAACAAACAAAACCAACGCCAACGCAAGAATTACAGTCCATCTTATAATCGTTTTTTCTCCTTTCATTTTACTTTACCTCCAAAATTCCTACAATTTCTCCGGTTCCTAAATCGCCGTTGTCGAAAATAAAAAGTCTTTCATCTTCCGTAATGCGGTAATTGACCGAGAAAGTTTGATTGTTATATTTGAACACTGCCGTGCCGTTTTCTCTCAATTCAACGGTTGCGCCGTTAAATTCAAAAGTACCTATAAATTCCTTATTCGTATAATTAACAGGTCTGACGTTTCCGCAAGTCATCGTATGCTCGAATACGCTTAGGCTTGTCCCGCGAATATCTATAAAATCCGCCCGCAGCAAACCGTCGCGCGCAAACGCAATATCAATCGTGATATCTTCTTTATCAAGCAATTGATACTGATGGTTAAACAAAGCGGTTTTTAACGTCATGACGCCGTCTTCTATACGGTAAACTCCGCTAACGTCAGCAGACAAAACTCCGTTGACAAAAGTCTTATAAGAATACAGTCCGTCTGCCGTCAACGTCAACTCCGAAGACAAAATATCCGCGTCTTTTGCAAACGTTGCCGTCCACGTTTTGACAAAATCGCAACCGCTGTAATCTACCTTGTCGAAAGACGGTTGCGGCGCGGCAGGACGCTCCCACTCGCTGTAAATCTCAATATCGCTTCTCATTACTCTCGCAAGCAATTCGTCAACGGAAATACTCTGCGACTTTTGCTCGTCAAGGTAAAGTCTTCCGTCTTCAAATATAGAATCAACTGTCAACAACGCTTCTGCGGAAAGCCCGCTCAACGCGTCTTGCAAAGTTTGTTTGCCTGCAAGTCCGTCTATACGTTCAAAACCGTTGCGATAATATATTGTAAACGCAAAACTGTTGCTCACTCTTTTGACGTATATTTGAGTATCTCCGTCGAATACGTATTCTGCCAGGTCTTCAAAATAATATTTCTTTCCGTCGATCGTGTATTCGGTGATATAATTCGCGTTGTCTTCATCGTAAATAAATTTTACGGTCTTCAAATCTACGCTCGCTATTACCCCATTCCAACCGGCGGGATAAACAATAGAATGTTGATTATACCCCAAAAACGACAAAGTCGACATCTCGGATAGTTTTGTCTTGAACGTTACTGAAACCGCATATTCGCCCGCAGTCATTGCAAACTCCGCTTGCACAACGGTATTATTGAGATTTTCTCCTTTGCTTACGCCGTCTACCAAGATATCGTCAATATTTGCATGCATAGATACTATCTTAACCGTCGCTCCTATGGGAATAATAAAAACGCTTCCCATATCAGGCATTGCCGACGTCTGCTCGGTTTTTCCTTGCGCTTCAAACTCATACATCCAGCCTACGCTTGCTCCTTTGCTTCCGTCTATATGCAACTCTCTAGCCTGAGCAGTAACAACGTAAACTGTAATTTCTTTTCCTTTGCTCAAATCGGCGGTATAGATTCTAGACCTATCAACGTCGTAATATGCAACGGGAGTTTTCCCATTCGCCGAATATATCAACGAATTAAGTCCGGCAGACTGCAAATCGTATTTTTCCGTCCTTACTATGCCGACCTGTTCTGTCAAAACTGAATTGTCAAAATAATCAACAAATATCACTTTTACGGTAGCGGTCAATTTGAAATCGGCAAATACTATAATATCTGACGTAATATTTTCCAATTTATCAACAACTTGACCGTTTAGTAACCATCCGTTGAAAACGTATCCCTGTTCGACCGCTAATTGCGATACGGCTGGTTGCAAAGAAATGGCTCCGTCGCTGTTTTTATATTTAGAAGGATTGATTTCAAGATTTACGTCTTCGAAATTTAATCCGCCGCCAATCTTGTATACAACGTTATATACTCGCTCTTCGACCGGCGGAAGAGACTCGACGATCTCTTCTCTTTTGGCTTCAAGCGTCTGTTTTATAGCAAGTTGCTCAGTCGTGGGTTGAGAAATTTTATTCAACAACGACAAAGCATAATCTATGCTCGGCAGATTATCTGCGTCCATAGATTCGGTGGGCGGCAACAAATCAAGAACGTTTTGCAAGAATTTTTGCTCATCGTCTACAACAGGCGCAGCATTCACGTTTATCTCGATTTTTACAGTCTTTGTTATGCCATGCAAAGTAAAAACAAACTCAATCTCGTTGTCTGTTATCGCCAACGGTTCGCTCTTGTCATAATCCCAATCCTTTATAAGTTCGTCCGCCGCATTTGCGTACTTCGCGTATACTTGTACTCCGAGAAAATCAAAATACTCGCCTTCGAAATAAGTAAGTTTTATAGGCATTCTTTTTATGTAAATCGACTGCAAAATTTTTGCTTCGATCTCAATAGCAATATCTGCTGTCTTTCCGCCGTAACTTACAGTAACGCGCGTGTCGTCTATTTGTAACTTTCCTTTCTTATCATACGTCCAATCATTTACGATTTCGCTTTTGCCATTGTTGTAATGCGCGGTTACTTCCATTCCGTCTGTTTGGAAATAAGAATGTTCGATATATTTCAATTTATCCGGCTTCTTTGTAATTTCTATTGACACGAGATCTTTCTTTACTACGCTGATTGCAAAAGACGCGCTTTTTACCGTTCCCTTATCCGCATAAGAAACTTTAATCTCCTTATCGTCAAGACTTATCTGCTTTTTATCCAAAGTATAATTAGTTATGATTTGGCTTTTTTTGCCGTAATATGCTTTGACGACCATACCTTCAGTATCTACGTCTTCTCCTTCGATATAATCCGTTTTTTCGGGCAAATCTACTATTTCTATCTTTGTCAAATTAGAATGCGGAATAAGCGTTGCCATAAGTATTATCGAAACGATCAGTGTAATGACGCTTAATATTATAAGCCCCGCCCCAATCGGATTTTTTATACAAAATCTTTTTATCTTATCTAAAAAATTCTTCATTTGTCTATCTTCCTTCTTTAATTATCCATTTATTTGCATTATTTTTTTGTACTTTCCCCTTTTATTATAATTGAAATATATAAGGTTTCTTTTGATGACCATTTCTCAATACTGCTTAGATATTTTTGCGCTTCTATATTCGAATCTAAAACTGACTCCCCTTGATAATACCAGCCGCAACCACTACTAGTTAACTCTCTATTTTCATCGTATAGTAATATATCTCCGCCTAAAATTACTTTGTTGTCTTCAAGCAAATTTTCTAGCAAACCCGTATAGTCGCAATAATTCCATACTGTACCGTAAATTCTCCATTCATCATAACTTATACTAACGCAATTTATACCTTTCTTCATAATAAATATATCTCCTATTTGCCTATCGTTGCCGCAACTTGCTGTCCGTCCTATTGATTATTTGCTGTATGCTATTTCTATATCGCCGTCGGCAAATCCATAACCCACTGCTTCCGCATTTTTAAGCGCTGTGGAATATTGTCCTTGCTGAAGATAATCTTCTAGCAATGTTTCTACTTGTTCCAAACATTCTTCCCAGCCGCCTTCTATTTCAAAATATAATAATCTATCATTGCAATGACTTGCATAAATTCCATCTCCGCACGCCCAGTCGCAATCGTACTCATCATACTCGTCAAATGCTACTAAATCAACGCTATACTTATCGTCTGATTCTTCGTCTGCTTCTTCATAGATAAGAACACAGTACGCCGCCGCGTCAACTTTAACTTGTTGCATTTCTGCATTCATCCATTCATCAAATTGTTTCTTCACATTTTCCATTATTCTATCACCTTTTTATTCCGTTCTATTTTTGCTAAATCCTATGCCGGTAAATTTATTTTTAGCGATTATAGACTTGAATCTTTCGGATACTACTATAAAAGTGCTGTATTCAGTTACAAATCTTGCATCATATTTTAATCTAAATATGTCCATGTTGTCGGGAACCTTTTCAGATTTTATAGACGGTATATAAACGTATAATTTCCCATTTTCTGACTTACTATTCCAAAATATAGTCTTATCTATATCGAGCGCATCTGGCACTGTATTTAGTACATTTGCTATACAATACCCCTCCAATTTTTCTTTGTTGTAATGCTCTACTTTTATGGGTATATACTGTATTCCAGTAATTCCCGCTCCCTCTATTGCTTCTCTCATTCTTGGCGAAAAAATTGGCACCATTTCAGTGTTTTGTAAAAAGTCATCAGGCGTTCCGTCGTCTTCTTCAAGTTCGGCAAAAAATTTAATATTTTCGCTACCTGTAAACTCCTTACATATTCTAAAAATATTTCTATCTATTTTCAAATCTTTTAGATTTGTAACGCACACCATCGGATCTTTTACTGCATGTTCGCAATTCAATATTCTAAAATATTTCATACTTTTCCTTCTAATCCGCCTTTATTTTGCAAAATCCTATACCAGTGAATTTGTTTTTTGCTATTACTGACTTAAATTTTTCAGAAACAATTATAAATCGACTATAATCAGTTGCAAACCTATCGTCATATTTCAATCTAAAGATGTCCATGTTGGAAATCGCTTCTGATTTTATAGACGGTATATATACAGTGAATTTCCCATTATCTGACCGACTATTCCAAAAAATAGTCTTGTCAATGTCAAGCGCATCCGAAACCGAATTTAGTACATTCGCTATACAATACCCTTCCAACTTTTCTTTGTTATAGTGCTCAACTTCTATCGGTATATACTGTATTCCTGTAATTCCTGCTTCTTCTATGGCTTTTCTCATCCTAGGCGAAAAGATTGGCACCATTTCAGTGTTTTGCAAAAAATCATCGGGAGTTCCATCACTTTTCGCTGTTTTGGGAAAAAATTTAATATTTTCACTACCAACAAACTCATCGCAAATTCTAAACTTATTTCTACCTATTTTCAAATCTTCAAAATTTGTTATACATACCATCGGATCTTTTACTGCATGTTCGCAATTCAATATTCTAAAATAGTTCACAACCTACTTTCTCCTTTGCTTATCAGTCTTCCTTTATCCACCACTCACCATAGCCACCGCTATCAGGTAATTGACTGTCTTTAAGATTATAATGTCTTTTATTAAAAGTACATGCTTCTTTTAATTTAAGACATGGCGTGAGATCTCCATCGATTATGTTAGTATATAAAAAGTCGAAACACTGCAAGTTAGGATACCTTTCAAAAAATTTTATCGACGGTATACTTCCGCAATTCCTAAGTACCAAACATTCCAATGAGTCAACACATTTCATTTCTTCCAAAAAACTCAAATCACACTTCTTGATATTCTCCAATATCAACACTTTCAAATTCTCAAGATTTTTAATTTCGGATATATCCTGTAATTTTGGGCAGGAGTCTATCCTTAATTTTTTAAGATTCGGGACCTTTGATATTCCTTCTATACTACTCATTGACCTGCAATAAGATAAACTTAATAAATGCAAGTTCTTAATTCTTTCGATTCCTGAAAGATCCTTAACATTGCCTTGTGTAAAAAATACTATTTTCAACTTTTCAGGGTTTTCAATAAAATCAAATGAAAAGTCTTTAGGTCCATGTAATCTTAAATCTACAAGCCCTTTTATTTCCCGAATTATTTGAGACTTTACTTTACCATCATCATACTGTGCATAAGCCGCTACTGACGATTTATCCAAATTCTTAAGTTGATTTGCTTGTGCAGTATCCAAAATTTTTAATTTAGGAAATTTGGACAAATCAATACTGGTTGATTTATTTTTTACATAATAAGATAATTCCGTAAGATTTACAAACCTATAAATCGCATTACTTACAATGATATTGCCGCACAATTCTAGATGTTTTACTACTTCTGGATTCTCAATTTTATATAAAAAGTCCAAAGAAACTGATTTCAAACAATCATCAGCATCAATCCAAATAAAATCGCTTCTATTTTTATTGATGTATTTCATACAATGTTCTATTCTATTTGAATCTTGCGGAAGTTCTATTTTTACACTTCCATCTCCACATTTTTTTATCATCTTTACTCTCCTAATGTACCCATTTATGGTAAAACCAATCGTTTGCTAAAAGTTTTTTATAACTCTCCTTAAATGGTATATCGCCATATTTAAATCCGGGACTTGCTATTTTATTTAACAATTTCTCGCCGTCTTTTAAGTAACCGTTCATTAAATCTGCTTCTTTTATAAATGCTTCCATATCATTTTTGCACGGATAAAATTTTTCGCTTCCTTCCACTAACGTTCCTTTAAATTCTTTTACCTTAGATTTTATTGAAACTTCTCGGCGAGCCAGTGTTCCTTTACCTACGTATACATGTTCCGTTCCATCTTTCAATTTAACTTTGAATTCATACGCTCCAACTTCTTTTTTCTTACAAGCAGAATTATGTACGGCAATGCCATCGCCGTCGCCGACAAAATAAGTATGGTTGTCCGCTACTTCAAAGTTATAAACTTTGGCGGGACTATCAAGGATTTCATGCTGTACTTGCTCGACTATTACTTTCTCGCCGTTGACGTTGACGAGTACGTCGCCCGCTCTTAGATCTTCGGCGGATACCCAATCGTTGTTGGCATAGAATTTATGTCCGGGCGTTGCCGTAACTTGCTGTCCGTCCGAAGTAGACACCGTAACCAATTCGTCTACTTCGTTTTCAAACGTCTGCAATACTCGCTTCTCCGACACCTTTCCGGTAGCAGGATTATAACTCTTTACCTTATCTCCTACTCTTACGTCTTCTATACACTTGATCGCTCCGCCCGCCATAAGCACAACCGTGCCTGCGACAAAGCAGAATTTCATTTTGCCGAGAGCCTTTCCTACGCCGTGAATCAGTACGCCGGTAGCAAATCCCACGGTAAACGATTTGAGTATATCTTCTATGCTACCGCCGTCTGCCCAAGTCATTGCCGCTTCTGTCAAGCCGTCGATAAGACCTGCGCCGAACCAACCAACGCCCGGTATAGCGGAAAGAACGCCTGATACTGCCGCTACGCCCACGCGTAGCCAGTTGACTTGATCGAGTTTTTTGCCTTGAACGACAGTCTGCATGAAGACTTCCATTCCCGCGCCTATAAATGCGCCCATAATATACGGAGCCGCTGCGGTAGTAACTCCGCACGTTACCGTGCTGATTGCCGCGACTATAATTACGCCAACGCATATCATTCCTATCGCAACAATCGCTCCGGCAAGTCTATCCAACCAAGTCGCTTTGTCTTCTTCTTCATGCGGGAATTCAAGTTTTGTAAGGTTGCCGTCCGCATCTACGGTATAATACTCGTTATTGCCAAGCGTCTTTTCCAAATCGTAGAATTCCTGTACGTCTATGCCCAATAAACTCTCATCTTGTTCGCTAAGAAGATATGCCGACAATGCCGAATAACTAATATAAACAAAGTTTAAAGTATCTACTGTAAAACCGTTTGCAGTCTGATCTGCAATATATTTTTCATATTCGCCTTTGGCTATCGCCGGATCAAGCATAGTATTAAGAGAAGTTGCTTTAATGGTAGTATCATTGCCAAGATTAGGATCATATACGCATCTTCCTTCGTCATAACTATATACAGCCCCGCTGTCTTTAATAAAGTATTCTTCTTCTACAGGGAACGAACTATATTTTACTAATGTATCTTCTACACTATAAACTATGTATTTATTATTTGCCACATAATGACACGGTCCAAAATTTTGCGTATATGATAACACATAACTGCAACTTTGTTTTTCTGGTTGAAAATCCTTGCTGGTTTGATAAAGTTCAATCCCATTACCTATATCTTCTTCCGTAATAACATACTGTCTAGGCAATGCGACAAACCCAGCGCCATAATATACAAAGCCATTATCGTCAACACTATACGCTTCTTGATAATTCGTATACCCAAAACCTAATACTTCTTCTTTGTTCGGCAAAACAATCATTGCTGGAAAAACGTTTATTTGATCATAATAATATAGATCAGTCATAACAATCGAATACAAGAACATCTCGTCTTCGGTCAAATCCAACTCATTCGTTATTTCGCTATCACGTATATTGCCAAGCACTTCTTCCTTACTAGGCTTTACTTCGTCGCTTAAAGTATTGTCAACGCTGTAATTGCCCAACTCAAAGTTGTTGGCAACAACGGAATTATCTGTTACGCTTTCCGATTGAACGGGTACGACGTTGATTTCGTTGTTTATCTTATTAAAGACGCCGAGATCGCTCCAACCGCCAAACGCGCTTATAAACGTGATAACGACTATGAGCAAGAACGCGGTAAACAGCGTTACTGCGCCGTATTTACGCAATTTGTTCTGTCTTACGAATTCCTTATCGGAGAACGATTCTCTGCCGTATATCGGCGATACGGATTGCGTATTTATCTCAAAGGCTTTTCTCTTTCTCCTTACGATATAAACCAAGAATACCGTAAATATCAAACCAAGCATGCTTATCATTCCGCCCAATGCGACTTTGCTCGCCGACGGTAAGGAATCAAACGTTCCGCTCAATTTTTCTATTTCAATATCCGTACCGCTTTGGACGGCTGTCGTACCTTTCGCTATCCACAGCGCTTTAAGTACGATTTTTCCGTCTACGTCGCTAGGTACGGTCATTGAGAAATCGGAATAAATCTTACCGCTTGTCGAAGTGGTCTGCCAAATCCAGCCTACAAATACAAAACCTGCTCTGGTAACGTTGGGAAGAGAAATCGTTGTTCCCGCCGCGACTTGAAGACTGTCGCTTGAAAGCAATTCTCCGTCAATGAAATGTATTCTTATTCTACCGCCCGTACCGCTTTGCAAAGCGTCTTCGTCCTGCTCGCTTTCGCGTACCCACAATGCGTCCAGTCGCAGATATTCTACGTTTGCAAGCGACGTTATCTGTCCATAATATACTTTGTTGTTTCCGTCGGTTTCTTTCTCTCTCCAACCGAAGAAGGTATAACCGGTTCTGGTCGGGAAAGGCAACGTAACCTTATCGCCGACGTGCGCTTGAATAGACTGATTAAGATTACCGTCATAAAGCGCTATTTCGGTAGTCTTAAAGTGCCATACCGCGACAAAAGTCGGATTTGCCGACGTAGGTATATATTCGCCGTTATACACCGCGCCGCCATACTCCCAACCGCCGAAAGTCCAACCGTCTTTGCTTGCCGTAGGAAGTTGGATAGGTTCGCCTATCTCGACTTTCATTCTATCAATAATTTCTCCGCCGTCGGTATCGAAATCGAGATACGTATACTTTTGAGAGATCTGCTGCCAGACGTAAAGCGCGCCGCTCTTTTGGGGAACGAATACGTTGTCCGCAATAAGTTCGTCTTCATAAAGCCATCCGTCGAAAACAAACAGTTCGCTTTGAAGTTTAGGTATGGGAAGTTGTATTTCCTGACCTACGAAAACGTGATAATGCTTTGTTATTTCGTCGTCTTCCTGCTCGAGTTGCAGATATACGTCCGCATAGCCGACAGGCGCGCTTATAATAACGCTGAATTCGACTGTGTTGCCCAATCTATCGGCAAGGGTAAAATCGTATACGCCGCCGTCAGAAAACCACATATCCGATACTTCGTCGAAATTATATATGGAAGTTTCGTTATTATGCTTGATTTTTACTATACTGTACAAATCCAATTCATTTGACAATGATTTTAATATGAATCCATTCAGACCGCTTTCAGTAACGGTATTGTTTTTGCTAAAAGTCTTTTCAATAAATTTGCCGTTTCTAAACAGACTTAACGTAGCCGTACCGCTCATCTCTCCCGGTCTGACATAAACGGTGTCGTATTCGCAGACCGCATTGTTGGAATTAGTTTCACGGACAGTATACACGCCGCTCGGAGCATTAGCCGAAACCAACTGATATTCGACTGATACTCCATAAACTATATCGTACGTTTTTTTAGTAGCCTTGTGAGTAAGCGTAACAGTATTACTTTCAAAGTCGGCGACCTTGAGAAACGCGAAATTCATTACTCCTTCTTCTATTTCGCCCGTATCGGGAGAAACGTAACGGTACTTTCGTCCGTTCAGAGAAGGCAATCCCGCTTTCATATATGATTGTTCCGTATCGTTTGTAAATACAATAACGTCTTTTGTAAAATTCATTTCCAGAATTTTATCGTCCGCAACGTCGGCAGTTTGGTAACTTTCCGGATCTGTGGAATCAAAATAGCGTTCGACAATCAACGATTTAATATTTTTATCGACTGCCGTTAGAACGTCTTTTTGCGACGCATACGTTTTGCCGTCGTATACGTAATTTCCTTTATTCTTACTTATTTTTGCGCGCTCTATCTCATAAGCGAAATCGTACGCGCCGCCGAAATCTGAAAATGCAAAGATAGCGTTGCCCGCGCCCTTTGTAGGCATCACTACTGCATAATACTTACTCTGCATATCGGAAAAACTGTACAATCCGTTCAGATACGCTTCGTTTACAGACGGATCTTTCGACGTGTCTTTATCCACGATTTCAAATCTGAAAGTAAAGTGGAACAAATCTCCGGAAATATCTTTGCCTGTCAAATATCTGGGATTGCCCCAAAATTCCGCTTTATATATACCTTCTTCGTAAATAGTGCCTTGCAACGTTTTCGTCTTATAATCCGATCCGTGATTTTGAGCAATATTCCTGACAAAGACTTCCTTGCCTTCGTCTTCTATTTTATATAGTTTTCCTACAACGGGAGCAACAGTTCCGTCCGTCGCGTTAAGATTCCACGTCGCTTTTCCCGCAACGTAAGCGGGATATTCTCCAGTCGTATATACTCTCTGACTGTCGGGAGTAAAAAGACTTTGACCGAAATAACCCACTACGGCGTCGTTGACTTCCCGTCGATCGACGAAAATTGTGTGTTTAATACTTTTTCCGAGTTCGCGATTTATAGTGAAATCGTAGCGACCGTGGTCAAGAAATACCTGTCCATCATAAGCCGTATGCTCTTCTCCGCCGTTGAATCTGTATTTTATATCGTAAGCCTCGACGCCCATCGTATCTACTCTGAATCCGTTGAGAGTTACGTCCCCGTCGAGTATCGTTTCGAAATCATCGATAGATATTGCGCCGCTGCCTTCGTCGTCGCCTACCTTTCCAAATGTACTTGCGTTATGGAAAAGCACCGCTCCCGAGTTCTGTACCAAATAAAACTGGGCGGTTTCCAACATATTTACGTATTCGGTTTCCGTTTTGGTTTTAGTCATTCCCAGCCAATTTTTGTAATCCCAACTGGTGGTAATTTTCAATTCGTAAGCAAACGTCAACTTAATAAATACGCCTGCGGACAAGTCTTTGCCGGACGGAGTATAAAGAGTATAATAATTAGTGCGATAGAATTGATCGAGCGGAACTACTTCGGTAAAATCCACGGTATGCAGACTGGTTTTGCTTTCGCCGTCTTTGGTCTGCCACTCCCACGCGCCGTTCGGCTCGCTCTTCTTTTGGAAAATAAACGCGCCCGTACCTATTACGCCCAGTCTATCTATATCTCCGACTTTCTGCGCCGTGTCGTCAGATATCGAATATACTTGCGTCTTATAGTATCCGTCGTCATAAATACGTCTTTTACTCAGTTCTTCTGGATTGTTGAAATTGTAAGACAACTTTATCGACACTGAATTGCCCGTAACTCCATAAGCGCTGTAGCCGGAAATATTGCCTTTGTCGATCAACGGAGTCGTCAAATCGCTTTCCGTACTTACAGAAAGATTAACAAGATTATTTTTCAAAGGATGATTGTAAATCGAGACTTTCTTGTCTTCGCTCTCTTTGTAGCCTTTGTTATCTTCCAGTTTGTACGCGTTGACCCCTATCGACGCCGACCTGGTTTGCGTCGCCGCTTTCTCCTGAGCAGCATAAACGGCGTTATCTTCAAAGTCCCCCAAACTCAAAGAGATGCCCAACCCCAATCCTAAACAAAGCAGTAATGTCAAACATACGGTAATTATCTTTTTCATTTTCGTCTTTTGTCCTTTTTTCGGTTTTCGTCGGTCGCTATTCCAGAACGTTTTACCTTATTTTTTGATTATGATAAACTTGCAAATTGCAAAAAGTCAACTGATTTTTGTCAACAAAAGTTAACATTATAGGGTTTTGGAGTTAACATCTTGTCAACAAAAGTTAACATTGCCCTGTTGACAAGCAAAAAACGGCACTTTTTCTTGCCGTTTTTGCGTTTTAGAAAAATTTTGTCTAAAAGTTCATTCAAGGACTTTTTCCGCTTTTTTCTTGTTGCTCACCCCGCTCAAACGCTCTTGCAAATTGCGTCAAACCAAAGCGGTTTTGTTCAATACCAAATTGCTGAGCGCGCCAAAGCCGACTGCGAAAATCGCTCCGCCAGCAAGACACATAAACACGTTGACAACGGTGGAATCAAGCGGCGTTATCATCGGTATCATTGTGAACAACAACATACTTACCGCGAACGATCCAAGAATCGAAAGCCATAATTTTTGCTTTGCCGCAACGCTTACAAGCAAATAAATCGCAACAAAAACCGCAGCCAACAGTATTTTGGATACTATACACATAAAGATTCCGCTTGCGCCTGCGCTACCTACGTCAAACGACAGTCCCGCGATCGCGCCGCCTATCATCGCTCCGACAAAATATGCGAGCAACATTATTGCTCCGCCGACGTATCCAACGAGAGTCTTTGAGATTACGTAATCGCTTTTTTTGGAACGGATGGTAAAAAGATTTTTTGCATAGCCGCTTTTGAAATCGTCGGCGACGAATATGCTCACCAAAATCGCTATAATAAAATATATCATATTTATGTTGCACATACTCGTCAAGCCCATTGACATTTCCGCGCCGCTTAAAGCCCCCAAAGATTGCCAAGCGTTGGTAAAAGTATCTGCCGCCGCTTCTACGCCGTTTGCGGGCGCTGTTGATACGGCTGTCGTCATTACCAAAATCAGTATAGGCATAGCAAAACAAACGCCAGCCATAATATAGATAAGCGGCATGGTAAACATTCTCTTAAAATCCACTTTGAGCATGCTTTTCAATCTTTTTCCAAAACCTTGTTTTTCAAATTGCATTTCCATTTCAGCGATTCTCCTTATTCATTAAATCTATATAATACTCTTCCAATCCGATTTTATCCGTTTTGATTTCCGTAACCAAAACATCGTTTTCATAGAGAAAACGGGCGACGTCTTCGGCTTTCGCGTCGTCATAGACGCGGATATAATCGTTTTCGATTTCTGCGCGCGAATATTTGTTTTTGAGCGCTTTCAACGCTTCGTCCGTTTTGTCAGTCTTCAAAGCGACGTATACTCGGCAATCGGATTCAAGTTCTTCCGCGCTCATTTCTTTTATCATTTCTCCGCCGCGTACAATTCCGTAATGCGTCGCGATTTTTTCAAGTTCGCCCAAAATATGCGACGACACCAACACCGTACAATTATAGTTTTTTGTGATATCGATCAGCGTTTCGCGCATTATTCTCATTCCGTCCGCGTCTAGTCCGTTTATCGGTTCGTCCAAAACCAGCAACATGGGATTACCCAACAAAGCCATAGCGATACCTATGCGTTGTTTCATACCAAGCGAACAGTTTTTGAATTTATTTGACGCCGAGCCTTCCATTCTTACGATCTTAAGCGCTTTTCTTACTTCGTCTTTCGCGTTCGAGATGCCGAGATTAGCGGCTTGCAACATCATATTGTTCCAAACGCTGTAATTAGGAAAACACCCCGGCGCTTCGATAAGCGAGCCTATTCTCGCTCTTACGTCCGCATCTTTGCTATCCCGTCCGAAGAGTTTGACTTCTCCGCTATTTGGCGCGAGCAAACCGCAAATAATCTTTTCGGTCGTAGATTTTCCACTACCGTTTTCTCCGATAAATCCATAAATACTGCCTACCGGCACTGTCATATTCAGACCTTTAAGGGCTTGTTTCTGCCCAAAATTCCTAGTAAGATTTCTTATTTCTATCGCGTTCATATAAACCGCCTTTCATAGTTATTTTCGTTGCTTTCGCAACGTTGGTATTAGAGTAAGTGTTTTTGATTTGCCCGCTTTTGGCAAATATCCGTTCCGTTGATCCGATAAGATCAATAAACGTCGCGTTTGTTTAATATCAGCGTTCCAAGAACGTTGTAGATTACCGCCCAAGCCGCCGATACGACGAGACATACGATCACCGATATAAAATTTGCTGAAAGACAAGCGTAGACCGACGAGCCGTACAAGAATATATTGAGTAACGGCGAATTCCCTACTATTGCCGCTACTCCGATAATAGGGATACCAGTACCAAGAACAAAACACAGCGCAATTGAAATACCGAAACGCGAACGGAAAATGACGTTGATAAAGGTATAAAGACTTGCCCATCCAAAACTCATCAGCATTTTACCTAAAATCGCGCAGATAAGAGAACCCGCGTTTACAGAAAACGATAATCCCGTAAACATGCCCGATAAAACGCCGCCGATCAGATAAGTTAAGCACATACACGCCATAGAAAATACGCCTATCAAAGTTTTGGATATCATATAATCCTGCTTTTTTGCGTGAGTGGTAAATAATTGCTTGACGTAACCGCTCTTATAGTCGTGTCCTATAAATATGGAGATCATTATGCCACAGAAAATAAACACCATATTCATATTAGCGTATTCGCCCATATCGCTTATGACGTACAACGGCGAATTTGCGGCTATAATCTGCCACGCATTGGTAAACATGGAAGTCTTTTCCCCTTCGTCGCCCGTTGCTCCCATTGATACAAGCGCGGGTATCAGCGCGGCAATAATTAAGAAGATATACAATAAAGGCGTATGGAACAGACGGTAAAAGTCCACGCCCAACATACCCTTTATTCTTTTGAAAAATCCCTGCGATTCGAATTTAAGTTCCTTCGCGTTTTCCATTTTATGCATTCTCCTTTTTAGACATCAATTCGATGTAGTATTCTTCTAGACCTATCTTATTCTTTTTCACTTCAATTACAGAAATACAGTTGTCGAACAGACATTTTACTATCTCCTCGCTGTCTTCGACGTCGTATACTCTAACGCAACCTTCTTCAATCTTTACGTTGTCGTATTTTTTTCGCAAAACTTCTTCCGCTAGCGCCATATCGTTTGTTTTCACAGAGACGAAAACGCGCGATCTCGATTCCATTTCTCTAGCGGAAATCTCCTGTATCATTTTACCTTGCCGTATGATCCCGTAATGCGTGGCTATCTTTTCGAGTTCTCCCAAAATATGCGAAGAAATAAGCACAGTACAATTATAGTTTTTTGTAATATCAACCAAGATCTCGCGCATAATTCTCATACCGTCGGTATCTAGACCGTTTATAGGTTCGTCAAGGATCAGCAACGCAGGACTTCCCAACAATGCCATTGCGATACCTATGCGTTGCTTCATACCAAGCGAACATTTTTTGAACTTCATTTTCGCGCACTCTTCCATTCTGACGATTTTAAGCGCGCGCTTTATTTCTTCCGAGCGGTTGGGCAACCCTAAATTGATGACTTGCATCATAAGATTATCCCATACGCTTGAATTAGGAAAACAACCCGCGTTTTCTATCAACGCCCCGATTTTACCGCGTACTCCCGCGTCAGCATAGTCTTTCCCAAACAATTTTATTTCCCCGCCATTAGGGACAAGATGTCCGCATATAAGTTTTTCCGTTGTGGATTTACCCGAACCGTTTTCTCCGATAAATCCGTATATACTGCCTACCGGAACCGTCATGTCCAAATGATCAACGGCGTACATACCGCGAAAACTTTTGGATAAATTTCTTATTTCGATTGCGTTCATTTTCATTCTCCTTTTGATTACGACTCAATTATAAGACAAGGTTGTTTACAACTTGTTACTCATATATTTTTTATTTGTAATCGTTTTGTTAATGTTTTGCAAAACCCCAAAAAATACTAAAATAATCGCAATTAAAACTCAAAAAATAATTTCGCAGTTGTTCTATTCAATTTATAAAATAAACTACGGTACGCTAAACTAATCAACGTACCGCAATCCAAGTTAAGGAATTCTAATAATGAAAATATAAGTTAGTCCATATTTTAGTCCATATTATATATAGATAAAATATTATATTATATTATAGGAACAAATAAAAAACGGCAATTTTCATTGCCGTTTTAACTTTTACAGTAACATGCCGTCCGCATTCACCAAATATGACTGAGTTTCTTCTTCTACCCAATCTTTATTATCCATTCTATATTTGACTCGCGCTCTCCAGTATCTCTCTACGCCATCGATAGGAGCGGTTACTTCCAATTTTTTTCCTATATTCAAATCGGCGATATAGTCTATCGCTTCAAGTTTCATATTCCTATAGGTATATTGGAAAGTGGGCGAAGAATAAAGATATACGTAAACTTGAATTGTAGAAAAACCCAACGTAAAGTCATTGCACGCTCTAGCCCAAATACTATCGCCATAAGAACCAATATCTATTGATATCCTTGTAACAAGTCCCCGCGTTTGATTATAATTAAGTTCTTCATTTGTTTCAGCGTTTGCCGTATTATCGTTTATAAAACAACACGCGAAACACAACATCAAAATCGATAATGCCAACAAAATTGTCAGCAAAACCTTTTTTTTGCTTTTTACCATATTATTTACCTCTCATTTATTTATTTACCTTTTCTCTTTTCGTTTTGTCCTTATAAGTATTGCAAGGCATATTACCGCCAAAATACTTGCAAGAACGAAAACGAGCCACCCTATACTCTCTAAACCAAAATTAAACGTTGTCGACGAAGCCGAACCGAAGCCATCTTTATGCGCTTCCATAGCAGTACCTAACACTATCGCTACAACTCCGATCAACAATACCGCAATAATTACCGAAATCAAAATTATCTTTTTGACAAATCTTTTATTTGACTTAACTTCCGATTCGGCTTTTATCCGTATCAATTCGTACTTGTACTTCTCATCACTTTCTTGCTCGAATTCCGCGCAAGCAACGATTGCAAGTTCCTTGTTCTCGTTATCAGTTTCTTCAGGGGCTCCTTTTTCTCTAACGAAAAAGTATTCGGGATCCACGCCAAAAAAATCGCTGAGAGTCTTCAATTTCTCTGCGTTTATTTGTCTTTTGTTTGCTTCCCAAAGCGAAACCGTTTGACGTGTAACGCCGACCTCGTTCCCCAACTGTTCTTGCGTTAAATTCCTAGCCATTCGAAGATGATAAAGTTTGTCTCCAACGCCGCCCATAATACCCTAACCTATACAGTAGCAATTGCTAATTTGCAATTCTATTGTAACAAGTAAAAAACAATTTTTCAACACTTTTAGTGTTTTTTCTGAAATTTTTTTATCGAAAAGTTTTAAAAATTTACCTAATTTACCTATTTTTGACCGTTTTTTTGCCGAGTATAACCAGACCGCCGCTCAGATCCTTCTGTCTGAGGATGATGTGTCCATGC
>JAIEEW010000134.1 GCA_029067255.1 Clostridia bacterium
GACGGAGATAGAACCTTTCGGCGGCGCGGCTACGTGTTTGGGCGGAGCGATCAGAGATCCGCTTTCCGGCAGAACTTACGTCTATCAGGCTATGAGAGTTACCGGAGCGGGCGATCCAACTGCGGATATATCCACTACGCTCAAAGGCAAACTCCCGCAAAGAGTTATCACAAAAACAGCGGCGGCAGGATATTCGAGTTATGGCAACCAGATAGGACTTTCGACGGGACTTGTCGCTGAAATGTATCACGACAACTATAAGGCTAAAAGGTTGGAAACAGGTTACGTAATAGCGGGCGCGCCCAAAGAGAACGTCGTAAGAAGAAAGCCTGTCAAGGGCGATATTATAGTTCTTCTCGGCGGGGAAACGGGTAGAGACGGCTGCGGCGGAGCGACCGGCTCGTCCAAAGCGCATACCGAAAAATCCGTTGAAGTATGCGGAGCGGAAGTCCAAAAGGGAAATCCGCCTACCGAAAGAAAAATTCAAAGACTTTTCAGAAATAAAGACGTATCCACGCTTATAGTCAAGTGTAACGACTTCGGCGCGGGCGGCGTGAGCGTTGCTATCGGCGAACTTGCCGACAGTTTGGATATTTATCTTGACAAGGTACCCAAAAAGTACGAAGGACTGAGCGGTACTGAACTTGCAATTTCCGAATCGCAAGAGAGAATTGCGGTCGTACTTGATAAGAAGGACGTAGATAAATTTATTGAGTACGCAAAAACGGAAAACCTTGCCGCTACTGCTGTAGCAGAAGTTACTGACAACGGAAGAATGAGAATGTTCTATGCGGGCAACTGCATAGTGGATTTGAAAAGAAAGTTTTTGGATACCAACGGCGTAAAGCAAATGCAGGACGCCGACGTAAAAGACAACGTTACGGATTATATGAGTAGAGTGGACGGGCAGTCTCAAAAGTATTTCGACAAAGGCGAATTTGATAAAGCCGTGCTCAACGAACTGTCCAGACTCAACGTTTGCTCAACGAAAGGACTGGGAGAAATGTTTGACGGAACTATAGGCGCGTCCAGCGTACTTATGCCTTTCGGCGGTAAGTATCAACTTACTCCTGCTATCGCTATGGCGTGCAAGCCGCCTGTATCCGGTCGCACGGATACCGTTACCGTATCGACTTACGGTTGTTCGCCGCAACTTATGAGCGCGTCGCCGTTTACGGGAGCGATATATTCGATTTTGCTTTCGCTTTCCAAACAAGTTGCTTGCGGCATATCGGTTGACACTGTAAGACTTTCTTTGCAGGAATTCTTCAAAAGACTTAATCAAGATCCCAAAAGATGGGGACAACCGCTTTCGGCGCTTTTGGGCGCGTTGTACGCTCAGATAGGATTTGGCGTAGGCGCTATAGGCGGAAAAGACAGTATGAGCGGCACGTTTGAAAATATAGACGTTCCGCCGACCTTGATATCTTTCGCTATGGGCGTGGGCAAGGCAAGCAAAATAATCACGAATACGTTCGCGGAGAATATGGGAGCGAAAGATATATATCATGTCGCTATACCAAAAGACAGCGAAAATATTCCCGATTTTGGAAAAACGCTTGAACTCTACAAAGCAATGGCAAACTCTATTGCAAACGGAAAGATAAAGGCTTGTAACGTTGTCGAAGAAGGCGGCGTGATCGCAAGCGTTTTCAAAGCGTGTATGGGTAATAAACTCGGTACAAGTTGGGACGACCTTACGGTAGATATGATGTCCGCGCAATTCGGCGATTTCGTTATACTTGCCGATGACATAAGCGATTTGGAAGGCTTTGACGTGGAAAAAGTTGCTACGCTCAACGGAACGTATACTGCGGATCTTTGCGGAGTAGAACTCAAAATGGAAGACGCGGTCAAAGCGTTTGAAAGCACTCTCGACGGGGTTTTTCCGACGACGGCGCCCGCGAGCGGAGAAGTTAAAAACCTTATATGTTGCGCGAGAAAAGTTGATAAAGCGCCTAGAAACATAGTAAAGCCCAGAGTGTTTATACCTGTATTTCCGGGTACGAACTGCGAATACGATACTGCTAGAGCGTTTGAGCGAGCGGGAGCGAAAGCGAACGTTTTGATAATCAAGAATCAGTCGTCTAAAGATATAGAGCAATCGGCGAAAGAAATAGTAAAGGCGTTGCAGGAAAGTCAGATAATTGCTTTCCCAGGCGGATTCAGCGGCGGCGACGAGCCGGACGGAAGCGGTAAGTTTATCGCTACTACCTTCAAGAATCCTATGATAGCCGAACAGGTAATGAAACTTCTTTACGAGAGAGACGGACTTGCTTTGGGTATTTGTAACGGATTTCAGGCGTTGATAAAACTCGGTCTTGTTCCTTACGGAGATATAAGAGAACAAAAACCGCAAGCGCCGACGTTGACGTTCAACAATATATCCAGACACGTTTCTACTATCGTTAAAGTAAGAGTTGCGACAAATAAATCGCCTTGGCTTAATAAAGTTCGCGTTGACGACGTATTCTCTGTGCCTGTCAGCCACGGAGAAGGAAGATTCGTAGCAAGCGCGGAAGAACTCGACAAGATAATCAAGGGCGGGCAAGTCGCTACTCAGTACGTTGATATGACGGGAAGCGCTACTATGCTTTCTCCATACAATCCCAACGGAAGTATGTACGCTATCGAAGGTATCATTTCTCCCGACGGAAGAGTATTGGGTAAAATGGGGCACAGCGAGCGTATAGACGACAATCTTTACAAGAACGTCGAAGGCAATTACGATATGAAGATTTTCGAAAGCGGCGTAGATTATTTCAAATAACATACGTCGGCTTTCGATGCGCGAATGCGTAGAGCGACTGTCGCAAAGGCTTATCGCTTTACGCATTTTATATAAACGGCAATAAAGAGGTTACAATGGCGTTTTTACCTATTACAAGAGAAGAAACGGGCGGAAGGCAAGTCGATATAGTATACGTTATCGGCGAGGCTTACGTCGACCATCCGTCTTTCGGACACGCCATTGTGTCTAGACTTTTGCAGTCTTTGGGAATAGACGTAGCCATTGTATCCCAACCTATGAACGATGGCGACTATACGCGCTTTGGCGCGCCTAAGTACGGTTTTATGGTGTCGAGCGGAGTAGTGGACAGTATGGTCAACAACTATACCGTAGCAAAGATCCGACGTACGCGCGACGTTTACAGCGAAGGGGGAGATATTGGCAGACGGCCCGATAGATGCGTTGACGTTTACTGTAACAATCTCAAAAGGCTGTATCCCGATTGCCCGATAATTATAGGCGGTATAGAAGCGTCTTTGCGTAGGTTTGCGCATTATGATTACTGGAAAGACGAAGTCATTCCGAGTATTTTGGTTTCGTCAAAAGCGGATCTGCTCATTTACGGTATGGGCGAAAGACCTATCAAAGAAATATTCGCTATGGCAAAAAAAGGAATACCGCTTGATAAGATCCGCGACGTACGCGGGACTTGTTATCTTGAAGAGTTTTCCAATCTCTCGGCAAAACTCAAAAAGGCGATAGAAGAGCATAGCGTGGATTTCTGTCCGTCTTACGAACAGGTCAAAGCGGATAAAATGCAATACGTTCAGGCGTTCAAGGCGCAGTACGCAAACAACGACCCGTATTCGGGAAGAACTTTATTGCAAAAACACGGCGATAAGTATCTTGTACAGAATCCCATGCAGTTTCCGCTGTCAGTCAAAGAGATGGATGAGATATACGAACTTCCGTACGAGAGAAATTATCATCCGTCTTATACTCGCAAAGTGCCTGCGATAGAAGAAGTCAAGTATTCGCTCACTTCGGTCAGGGGTTGTTTTGGAGCGTGTAATTATTGCGCGATAGCGTTTCATCAAGGTAGAATCGTCCAAAAGAGAAGTAAAGAAAATATTGTAAAAGAAGCCAAAATATTTGTTGAAGACAAGGATTTCAAAGGCTATATCCACGACGTCGGCGGACCTACCGCGAACTTCCGCGATCCCGCGTGCAAAAAGCAATCGACGCAGGGAGTATGCAAAGATAAGTCTTGCATAGGTTACAAACCTTGTCCCGCTATGCAAGTCGACCACAGCGAGTATCTCGATTTGCTTAAAACGTTGAGAGAAATTGACGGGATAAAGAAAGTGTTTATCCGGTCGGGAATAAGATTTGATTACGTCTTGTACGATAAGAATCCGGAATTTTTATACGAATTGATAAAGCATCACGTAAGCGGGCAGTTGAAGGTGGCGCCAGAGCATATCTCAGATAAAGTGTTGGAAGCGATGAATAAGCCGTCGTTTGACGTATATCTCAAATTCAAAGAGAAGTATGACGAGATAAATAAGAAGTTGGGAAAGAAGCAATATCTTGTTCCGTATTTGATTTCGTCGCATCCGGGGTGTACTCTAAAAGACGCGATCAGGCT
>JAIEEW010000135.1 GCA_029067255.1 Clostridia bacterium
GACATAGCCGACGCGTACTCGTCGCTTAAACGCAAAGACAATAAGATGGACTTTGCGGATCTCGAATATTACGCCGTAAAACTTTTGCGAAACGATGAAATGGCAAACGAGATCTCCCGCAAATACGATTACGTCTGCGTGGACGAATATCAAGACGTCAACGCCGTTCAGGAGTATATTTTGAATAGAGTATCAAACGGCAAAAACCTATTTATGGTCGGCGACGTAAAGCAAAGCATTTATCAATTCAGAATGACCGATCCCGATATCTTCTTGAAGAAATACAAAAGTTATAGGGAAAATTCAAATCTCGGTTCTCCCCACTCGTTGAACAAGAATTACCGATCCGGAAGAGAAGTTATAGATTTCGTGAACGCTGTGTTCAACAATATCATGACGGAAGAAACTGGCGGAGTGGACTATCGCAGGGACAGTCAACTCTCTTTGGGCAATACCGATTATGAAGAGCAGAGAGACGATCCCGTAAGAATAACGTCGTTTAGTAAAAGCCGTTCCGAACTTGACGCGCCGATAGGCGCCGACGGCGTTTACAGCGTACGCGACTCGCTCGCTTTGGAGAAGGATAACGTTTACGCGGAAGGCGTTTATATTGCCGAAAGAATAGCGGCGCTAGTGGGAAGAGAAAAGATTCAAGTGTCGTCCGACGGCAAAATGGTTTACCGTCCGGTAAAATTTTCAGACATAGCGATACTGTGTCCCAAACGCTCCGACGGCGTGGAAAAAATCGTCAACGTACTCAAGAGCGTGGGGATACCCGTCGACAGCGCGAATATAGTCAACGAAAAGTTTAATCCTTGCGTAGCGCTAATAGTGGATTTTATAAAGGTATTGGATAATCACAGGCAGGATATACCGTTGACGGCGATTCTGACGAGTAAAGTTTTCTCGTCGCTATCTTATTCGGATATGGCTCAGATAAAAAAACAGTACAGAGAAGAAAAATTCTTTTGCGACGGAGTAGAAAAATACGCGAAAGAAAAGACCGACGGTATAGCGTTAGAATTAGCCAAATTTTTCTCAATGTTAGATAAATACAGATTTGCCGCGGGATTTATGAGCGTGAGCAATCTTATAAGGCGGATAATGGCGGATTTCGACTTAAGGTCTTTTGCCATTGCCGCTTACGGCGGGGAAAGCGCTTACGCGGGGTTGGAGCGTATTGTCGGAAAACTTGAAGGAAAACCGTATAATTCTTCAATAGCGAAGTTTACGGAAGCCGCCGAAAACGCAGACGATTTCGGTAGCGTATCGGGAGATACTTCCGTTCAGGGAGATTTCGTAAAGACGAGTACGATACATGCAAGCAAGGGATTGGAATATCCCATAGTTTTCCTTGTGGATCTTGCAAAACAGGTCAACATGACAGATATTACTTCCGCGCCTGTCGTGTACGATAAAAGATATGGATTTGCTATAAGAAATATCAACGATTTGGAGCGAAGTTATGACGATTCTCTTCCTATGGAACTTATCAAGGTCGCAAAGTCTAAAGATATCATAGAAGAGTATATGCGTTTGTTTTACGTCGCAGTTACCAGAGCGCGGAACAAACTGTATTTGACCGCTACTTCTTCGGGAGAATTTGGAGAGAAATACGTCAACAAACCCAAAAGTATGTGGGACTGGCTGAACAACGTGGCATTTGAAGAACCGAGTTTTATGGATAAATACTACTTTCATCCCGAAGATCTCGAATGCGAAAACGCAATAGAAGAATACAAAGATACTGCAAGGCTTTCGGTTGACGCAGAGCGTATTAAAGAATTTGAGAAGATGTTGACAAAAGAATATGCTTACTCGCAAGCGACCAAAACGCTTGTCAAATATACGGTAACGTCGGTGAACAACGAGTATTACGAGTCGCGCTATGAAAAGGGCGGCGTATTGACAGATAGCGAATCGCTGGTGGAACTCGCGAAGAATTCCGATTCCGAAGAAAAGGAAGAGTTATCGGCATGCGCTGATGAAGGTATTGCTTATCACAGAGTTTTAGAGTGTATAGATTACGATTGCTATACCTTGACTGACGTGGAAAATAATATCGCGTCAATGATAGAACAGGGATTGCTCACGGAAGAACAAAGAAAAGCGGTCGACGGTGCTTCAGTGTTGGAATGTTTGCAAAGTCAAGTTATGTCGCAGGCGAGAAAGTATCCGCATTATAGGGAAAAGCAGTTTATGCTCAATTTGCCCGCCGACGAGATTTTGGATACGACTATCAAAGATAAAGTATTGTTGCAAGGTACGATCGATCTGTTTATAAACGGAAGAGCGCAAGGCGGAGAAAATATACTCGTCGATTTCAAATTTTCAAGCAAGAGCGTAAACGCGATAAAGGAGAGATACCGTCGACAGTTGGAACTTTACGCGAGAGCGATAGAAGAATGTTTGGGGGAAAAGGTCGATAAAAGAATTATTTTCGTACTCGGCAGGAATATTGAAATAACCGTCTGACTTTTGTCGGGCGGTATTTGTTTTAATGCAAAATACGTATTGAAAAATGTTAACGGGCGCGATTAAATATCTTGCTAATGGATAAAATCAATAAAGGTACATATTTATTCGGAGGATGATATTTTGTTGTCGTTTATTGAATTGTTGTACCGTATGTTCGTCTATATACTCACCGACTGGAAGTTAGAGTATTTTATCGTATTTTTCGCGGCTTTTCCGTTTTCCGTATTGCTGTTGCAAAGCGTCGTTTACGCGAGCCGTCATAGATATTTGTCCGCAAGGATAAAACTAGGAAAATTCCTTAAAAAGAATTCTTTCGTTACTCCGCGAAACTTTTACTTCTTCAACAAAAAAGTCGTCGGGGTATTTCCTAAAAGCGTAAAGAAGCAAGTCAAACATATTGTCGACGGCAGATTGCCTATAGACAACGCTATTTCGATTTTTAAGTCCGATAGCGTTTTTGCAAAGCCTAGTATTGTCAAAGCGGGGTTCTTTATTCATATCGTATCAATGGGAGTGATAATGAGCGTAAACGGATTCGAGTTGACGCAAATTGCTTTCGTCGCGTTTGCGATGTGTTTTGTTTGGATAGGAACGGCAGTTGCGGACGCGATTGTTTCTCTTCTTATCGACGTTGTCGACAGACGAAATAAAAAGAAATTTGTATTTGCGTTGGAGAGAAATCTCGTAGTTGTAAACAAGGAGATAGATCTCGGCGTTCCGTCCGAAACCGAGCCAAAAGAAGACAGCGTATCCGCGCTTGCTAAATCCATTGAAGATTTTCTCGCAAGCAACCCAGACAAAGGTATGGCGAGCGTAGTGTTGAAGAGCCTTTATTCCGCTTCATTTTCCGGAGCGATGACTCCCGCCAACGCTTTGAGATTAAAAAATGTAATGCTCGACCTTAAAAAATATGTCGGATAGGCTTGCAAAAAGGTTTTTAATAATGTAAAATAAAATAGTTGAAAACACCTTTTGGGATATTTTACGGATATTGCGTCAGGCGCTCAACGCTTCCAAACTACGGACAAGGAGGTGGGCTTATGATTGAAATTTACAAGACTGATTTGGAAAATAGGCTCATACAGATCGAAGAAAGCGTATATATGGATGAAGGGTTCGCCCCAAAGGACTGTTGGATAAATCTCACGAATCCTAGCGACAAGGAAGTTGCGCTTATTGCGAAGATAAGCGGTATTGACGACGACGTATTGAAGACTCCGTTGGACGACGAAGAACGTTCGCGCGTGGAAACTGAAGACGACTATACAATGGTACTCGTTGATATTCCGGTTATAGAAGAAGGTTCGGAAGATTACTATTCTTATTTTACAATACCGCTCGGAGCAGTTATCAAAAAAGACTTGTTTATTACTATCAGCCTTAAAGATACCGCGATTACCCGCGATTTTATTCGCAACAGAGTAAAAGGTTTCGCGACGTACAAAAAGACGAGATTTTTGTTCCAGATTCTCAACAATATCGCGTCAAAATATTTGGCGTATCTCAAACAGATAGATAAGGCTTCGCAGAGAATTCAAAACGAGTTGCACAAGTCTACTAAGAATAAAGAACTTATTCAAATGCTAGACCTTGAAAATTCGCTGGTTTATTTTTCCACTTCTTTGACGGGTAACGACTCCGTAATTACAAGACTTTTGCAAAACAAAGCCAACGTCAACAATATTTTGAAGAGTTATCCCGACGATACGGATTTGTTGGAAGACGTTGCGATAGATACAAAGCAGGCTATGGAAATGTGTTCCATTTACAGAGATATTCTTTCAGGTACGATGGACGCTTACGCTTCGGTTATTTCCAACAACCTTAATATCGTTATGAAAGTATTGACGTCAATCACGCTTATCATTTCAATACCTACGTTGATCGCGTCTTTATTCGGTATGAATACGTGGGTACCCGGTCAAGGCAGCGCGTGGGGTTTTTTAGGAGTACTCGGTTCGTCGGCAGTGGTGTCGTTCTTGCTTTCGATTTACTTAAAGAAGAAAAAGTTGTTGTGATGGATGCGATTCGGCTCGTCCAACAGCATTTTCCCAAAAAGATCTTAATTGCCAAATAAATTTGATATAATATTTTATATAATTATCAATTTTATTTGCAACGTTAACATAAACGAAATTTGCTCGCATTATGCGGGCTTAAATTTTAGGAGATACTTATGCGTTTTAATTACTGTCCAGATTGCGGAGAAAAACTTATATTGAAAGAGATCGGCGACGAAGGCGAGATACCTTTTTGCGAAAAATGTAATAGACCGCTTTTTGATATGTTTTCTTCTTGCGTGATTATTTTGGTAAGCGACGGTAAAGACAAGGTCGTATTGCTAAGGCAAAATTATATTTCCCGCGATTATTACAATCTCGTTTCCGGTTATATCAAACCCAAAGAGACGGCGGAAGAGTGCGCAAAGCGAGAAGTTGAAGAAGAAATAGGATTGAAAGTCGAGACTCTTAAATTTGTCGGTACGCAGTGGTTTGATAAAAAGGATATGCTTATGATAGCATTCATAGCGACGACGAAAGAGCGCGATATAAAACTTTCCAAAGAAGTCGACGAAGCGTACTGGGAAGACGCAAGAGCCGCTCTTGATAAAGTTCATCCCGAAGGC
>JAIEEW010000136.1 GCA_029067255.1 Clostridia bacterium
GCTTTCAGTTTCTATCTTATCAGAGTTGACGAAACGGTAATTATTCCTTCGATCAACTCCGTCTTTACACCGTGTTCTTCATTGAACTTCGCCATATCCTTTTCGTACGCCAAATCTTTCTCGTTGCGATAACCCCTATATACGGTATCTATGGAATTCTCTTTGCAATACCCGTAAACAAATCCTTCGCAGACGTCGACCTTGACGTTGAGATAGTCTTCGACGGCAAGTTTTGCAAACTCTATTCTTTCTTCCAAAGAAAACATATATTCTTTATCGGGATTACGCGCTATAAGTATTATCGCTTCGTCGTAGTCTTCGAGCGCTTTGTCAAGCACTTCGAGATGTCCTTTCGTAATGGGATCGTAACTTCCGGCAAGCGCGGTCTTACCTTTTGATTTGCCTATATAGTCGACTGTAACGATTCCAAAACGCTTGCGTTTACATATGCGCATTCCGTCGGGCAAATCATAATCGTTTCCGCCGTGTTCGTATATGATATATCCGCCGTCGGCAAGCAAATCCCGCTCTTTCGCTATCTCGCATATTTCGCCGATATAGTCTGTCCTGTAAGGCGGATCTACGAATATAAAATCCCATTTCCCGTCCGCAGAATACAGCGTATCTCTGTAATCTCTTCCTACGACTTTGTAATCGTCGTCGATACCTTTGAGATTGCTCTTCAAAAGTTCCAACGACGCTTTTGAATTATCAGAAAAAAGAGTATGCGCTGCGCCCCTGCTCATGGCTTCGATACCTATCGCTCCGCTTCCCGCGAACAAGTCGATAAATCTGCTTCCCGCAATATCGAACTGTATCACGTTGAAGATACTTTCTTTGACTTTGTCGCCAGTGGGCCTAACGTCGTTGCCTATCGGCGAATTAAGTCTTCTGCCCCTGTATTTTCCGCTGATCACTCTCATTGTCGCAATTCGCTTCCCCTGTCTTTACGTAATATCCCGCTAGCGCTTATCAGAATATCCAACGCCTTGTCGGTATCTTCGCAAGGTATCTTTTCTACTATTTGACTGTCAAACGCAAGTCCTATTTTCAAAGTATCGACTTTTGCGAAGTACCTATCGTAGTAGCCTTTTCCCTTGCCCAGTCGGTTAAGATCTTTATCCGCTCCCAAAAGCGGAGTAACCGTTATTGCAGGATTTACTTCTTCCGGCAAGAGTCTTTTCCCCGTCGGTTCGAGTATACCCCATTTGGCGATTCGGTATTCCGTATCGGCGTCGACTTCGACAAGCGACATATCTTCGCCGTCGACAACGGGTAGATAGACTTTTCTTTTACCGATAAAATATTCGATTATCTCTTTCGTATCGACTTCGCCACAAATCGAATTGTATATACAAATACTGCCGTCCGGCAAATCAAGCGACTTCAACAGCGAAAATACATTATCGCTCTGCCGAGATTTTTCATCTTCGCTCAAAGCGGATAGTCTTTCCCTGATAATCTTTCTCGCTTGCGTTTTGTCCGTCATATTATTTATGAGCCTTATAGTAGTTTATAAGACAGCCTTTCGATATGATATCTCTTTCGTCGTCGGTAAGAGCGTCAACTTTCAATACCGTGTCTATAACTTTGTCGCCCCTTACGATTTTTGCTTTGAACTCGTTGCCGCCGTTGTCAACAACGCTCTTGACGTCGTAAACTATTACGATATCGTCCGTCTTATATTCTTCGTCCGAAAGGAATGGCAACATTCCCCAGTTGATAAGGTTGGAACGGTATCTCTTCGTCGCGTATTCTTTCGCGATATTGCACACGCCGCCCAAAACTCTTTGACAACTTGCCGCCTGTTCTCTCGCGCTGCCGTCGCCTGGTTTTACTGCGTAAACTCCGCTTCCTACCGATACGCTGCCTTTGAGTTCCACGCCCGCTTTCTTCACCGCTTCAGCGTACTCTCCCGTCAATCCGCTCGCTCTTCTGTCAAGTTCGCTTTGATATATTTTCTTTGCTCTGCCGACGTATTCGGGAACTTTTCTCGAAAGCGCAAACTCTGCTAGTTTCATCGGATTAGAACGGTAACTGGACGTTTCTCCCGAAGGAATGAGTTCGTCGGTCGTAGTAACGGGATCGTTTATCACCGCCGCCAACTTAACTACTATATTGTCGGTAAGCGAAATTACTTCCGGCCAGTCGCAGATGTTCGGACCGTATTCAAGTTCCGCGTTGGGATCGGGTTTGCCCGCGCCGTTGTAGACTCTCTTCTCGTATATGGTTTTGTCGTAAGCGAAAGCGGGAACTGTATTGTCGTAATCCATATCCAACGCGCTCGTAAGTATACCGCCGTTCGCGGCAGTCGCCGCTATCGATCTCGCGTCCATGAGCGCAACCGACGCTATCTGATTGTTTGCTGGCTTGCTGCCTTCTCTTGATTCGAAGTTACGCGTCGTATGTCTTATCGACAAAGCGTTGTTTGCCGGCACGTCGCCCGCGCCAAAACACGGTCCGCAGAACGCGCTCTTTACGTTTGCTCCGCTTCTGACAAGATTTGCTATAGCGCCTTTCTTCAAAAGGTCGTAATATACCGGAGTGGACGAAGGATAAACGCTGAGCGTAAACTTGCCGTCGCCTACCGCTTTGTCTTCGAGTATCTTGCTCGCTTCGTAAATATTGTCATAAGTTCCGCCCGCGCAACCAGAGATTATACCTTGTTCTACTCTTACTTTTCCGTCAACTATCTTATCGGTCAACTTGAAATTGATTTTATCGTTGCCTAGCAATCTGTTGCATTCCTTCTCCACAGCGGAAAGGATATCTTCAGGATTGTCTATCACGTCTTGCAGATTATAGACGTTGGACGGATGGAAAGGCAACGCGATTTGCGGAGTTATTTCGCTGAGATTTACGTCAACTACTCCGTCGTAATACGCCAACTTGTCCGGCGCGATCGCTTTATAATCATCCATTCTGCCCCTTACGGCATAGTAGGATTTTACTTCGTCGTCGTCCGTTGTCCATATAGAAGAAAGACAGGTGGTTTCGGTAGTCATTACGTCAATGCCTATTCTGTACTCTATGGGAAGATCTTTGACGCCTTCGCCTACGAATTCCATGACTTTATTCTTGACGAAACCGCATTTGAAAACAGCGCCGATAATAGCGAGCGCGACGTCCTGCGGTCCCACGCCTTTCTTTGGCTTGCCAGTAAGGTTTATTGCAATAACTTCGGGATACTTGATGTCGTAAGTACGGCAAAGGAGTTGTTTTACCAGTTCAGGTCCGCCTTCTCCGACAGCCATAGTTCCCAAAGCGCCGTATCTGGTATGAGAGTCTGAGCCGAGTATCATTTTGCCGCAACCGGACATACATTCTCTCATATAGGTATGTATGACCGCCTGATGCGGTGGAACGAATATTCCGCCATACTTCTTAGCCGCCGAATAACCGAAAACGTGGTCGTCTTCGTTTATCGTACCGCCTACCGCGCAAAGCGAGTTGTGGCAGTTTGTGAGCACGTAAGGTATTGGGAATTTTTCCAGTCCGCTCGCTTTGGCGGTCTGAATTATTCCGACGTATGTAATATCGTGCGACGCCATTGCGTCAAATTTAATTTTGAGCGGTTGTCCCTTTTCCGTAACGGGCAAAGTATTGTGAGATTTCAATATGGAATAAGCCATAGTTCCTTTATACGCTTCTTCCAAAGTTTTCGCTTCAACGCCTTTGGCTTTTAGTTCGTCCAAATCAACAAACCTGCCGTCCAACAAATACTTTCCCTGTCTTAATTCAATCATATTTTCTCCTTGTAAAAAATAAATCTTTATCTTCTTCTTTTCTTATTTTTCTTTTCTCTTTCCACTTTGAAATCCAGTCGCCTATAAACGGCCAGAAAAACGCGGGTACAAACAGCACGACAACAAAAACCGTCAAAAGCGTTATCGTCATAATCTTAGGATGTCTACCGACCGGAATAGAGTGTCCCTTTCCGTCGATATATATTTTTATCTTTTTACCCAGATATTTTTCCGCTTCTTCATAAACTTGATCATAAACGGCGATGCCGTCATATACAATATCTCCGTCAACGTACTCGTACATCACGTGGTAATAATGCACGCTTCTATTATCATAAGTGCTGACGCGCCACGTATCTGTCAATTCCGCTTCAACTATTACCCCGTTTTCAATGGCTTTATATTCTCCGTGGAGTTCATCGCAGCCTTTGATCCATCCCCACAACACCATTCCGTATACAGCAAGAAAAATTGCGTATATTATCACCAGCGTAGTTATACTGTATCCGAATATAATAATGCGTTTCCGCTTTCCCTTACTCATATTCTCGCTCCGTCGCGCGCCATTTGATTTACGTTAAGATATATTCTTTCTTAATTATATAATAACCGCGATTATATTGCAACTAATACGCTAAAATTGATTGCATTCATGATTTTTTACTGCGTATTTCTCGCAAAATCCTATAGGATGATAAGAGCGCTTGGACTTTCTCAGTCCTTCGAGTCCCATATCTTCCTGACGGTTGATAAATCTCACGTTTGCAAAATGTTTTTTTGCAAAAGCGTTGCAAAGATACGGATATATCCCTTCGTAATTTACGTCGCCTTTTTCTATATGGGTTATACCTACGTCGGAAGGTGTGATTTCTCCCAAAGAAAAGCCTATTATTTTGTTTTGATATTCCACGACGTCGGCAAAATACTCGTCGCTGTTTTCAACGAGTTTAAGAGCAAGATCGATAACGTTCAGTTCGTCGTTCGCCATACCGTCAAATTCTTCTTCGTCGAATTCCTTGCTCTCTTCCCAGCCGTTGATAAGCGCGAAAACTTTTTCCCTATCGCTTTTTTCATAACTTCTGAATACGCAATCCGACATATATCTTTTCTCAAAATTTTTGATATGGTTGCGTTTGGAATGGTATTTCTTGCCGGAAAGCGTAATCAAGTCCTGCGGAAGATAGAGATATTCATCGTAGTCTTCGTTATGCAAATAGGTATATTTATCGCCGAGAATATCGACGTATGTTTTTGGAGTGGACATGACGTACATATCTTCGCCGTCCGTTTCGCATTGCTCTTTTATTGCAGCGTACGCTTTTTCTATGTTTTCCACTTCCGTAAGCGGCGGAAGGTAAATAAAACTTCCGTCATGAACGTCTTCTTTGAATCTGTCATGCGGTTGAAAACGCAGAAATACCGTATCTCCCGTATCGCATATCTCCATACTTTGATAGTTGAAAAAATCCCAGCCTTTGAGATAAAGCATGGAATATTCGCTTCCGTCATACTCCGTTTTTTTCTGTAATTGCGCTATACGTTCAAAATCTTTGTCGCTTATTTTTACGAATCGCATAAATTCCTTATTTTAGTTGTGTACTTTTATAGTTTTGTGTATAATACTAAGTATGAGAAAATTTTATAATTTCAAACAAAGACGTTGGATTTATATCGTTTCCATACTTGCAATTATTATAT
>JAIEEW010000137.1 GCA_029067255.1 Clostridia bacterium
TTGTTGAGATAAGAGAACTTATACTTAAACTCAACAAAGAACGCAACATCACGTTTCTTATTTCCAGTCATATTCTAGACGAGTTGTCAAGACTTGCCACCCATTACGGATTTATCGACAAAGGCAGAATTCTCAAAGAAATAACCGCGAAAGAACTTGAAGAAGCGTGCAAAAAACGCATTGTATTCAAAGTGAACACGTCTATCGCGCTTACCGCCGCTTTGGATGAAATCGGACTGAATTATAAACTTACTTCTCCAACGGAAGGAGAACTTTACGGCGAAATAAATATATCCGATTTGAGCGACGTCTTGAAAAAGTACGGGATAACGCTTGTCAAAGTAAGCGAAAAGGACGAGTCTTTGGAAGCATACTATATAAATCTTATTGGGGGTGAAAGAAATGATTAATTTATTACGTTCGAATCTTTCCAGAACTTTCAAAAGCAAAACGTTTTGGGTATGCTCCGCTTTGTATGCGATCTACGCGTTGATCCTGCCGATAATAGTGAAAATAAAAAATCCCGCGTTTGTTGAAATTTCCGGCGCGGAAACAATGCTGCCCTTTGATTACGGTTTCTTTGGTATGCCGCTGCAAGGCATACTACTGTCTATAATGTGCTGTATTATCATAGGCGCGGATTTCAACAACGGAATCGCAAGAACCAAAATATTGTCGGGACACAGGAGAAGTAAAATTTACGCTTCTAATCTTATAACGTCATTTGTGATCGCCGCCGCTATCAACGCAGTGTATCTATTGATGTTTATAGCGATCGCTCTGCCTATATTCGCAAAAATAACCATATCCGCAAGCGATGCCGTTTGGCTTATATTAGACGGAACTTTAATGCTGTTTGCCTATTCGGCGATCATTACAATGATCGTAACGATAAGCAAAAACACAACGGCGGCTACAATAATTTGCTTCTCGCTTCTGTTTATCGGCATGATTTTATTTCAATATCTAAATAACCTTATAAGCCAACCGCCGATGATTGAAAATGTCTATATAAACGATTTGGGAGAAGTTGTTAGCGAAATCGTCCCCAACTCAAATATGCCTAGCAAAGCGGCGAAAGCGTTTTATCAATTCTTGGTAGATTTGTTTCCCAGCGGTCAAAGCCTTCAACTTGCAACGGGAGCCGACTACAACAACTGGCAGATGGCATTGTACTCTTTGGGTATTATAGGCGCGACAACAGGAGCAGGAATGATTGCGTTTAATAAAACGGATATAAAATAGACACTATCTCCCTAACGCCGCGCGCCGCAATATTCCTTCCACAGCGACGCGCGACACCCGCAAAAGAGCGTCGATACGATTATAACGTAAGCGATGGGTTTACGAAAATAGATAAACGCAAATCCTTGATTCAAGTAATGCGACAAACAATCTCGCTTGCCGTCAATCTTACCGACGCTCTTCTTTTTGATAACTATCAAACGTCGGGAGTGGACTTAAAAAGGAGAAACTATGAAAAACATGATCGCTATTTTGGGAATTACGCTTTTTGCGAAAACAGCCTTAATAATTATTTCGGCGGTTTTCGCATTCTCTGTTTTTGCGCTTGCAATCAAATTGATTGTCTTGAAAACAGGAATAAAGGAAATTAACAGGCAAATACCCGAGTTGATAAAAGGCGATACCAACGCGACGATCAATATTTCGTCTTTCGATAAAGATTTGAAATCGCTTGCAAACGTACTCAACGCTCAATTACGACTCTTAAGAGAAAAAGAACTGACATATCTCAACGGAGACAGCGAACTCAAATCCGCGATCACCAACGTAGCCCACGATATTCGCACTCCTCTGACCGCAATATGCGGATATTTGGAGATGATAAAAGAAGAAAAAAATCCTGATAAAATAGAAAAATATATAGAGATTATGACTCAACGCGCAACGTCGCTCAAAACGCTGTCGGAAGAACTGTTCGGATACTCTATCGCGACAGATCACGACAGGTCGGACAAACCCGAAAAAGTCAACGTGTCTTTACTTTTACAGGATACGCTGTTTTCATTTTATACAAAGTTGTCCGAAAGAAATATAGTACCGCAAATAAATATGAGCGGCGCGCCACTATTGCGTTTTACTGATAAAAACTCACTGACTAGGATCTTCTCCAACGTAATAGACAATGCGATAAAGTACAGCGACGGCGATTTCTCCGTTTCCGTTAACGAAAACGGTATTATAGAATTTTCCAACACGGCAAGCAATCTCGATAATCTAAGAGTTCAAAAACTTTTCGATAGATTCTATACCGTGGAAAACTGCAACTACTCTACGGGACTGGGATTGTCGATAGCAAAACTCCTTACCAAACGACTGGGCGGAGAAATAACCGCGCAATTCGAAGATAAAGTGTTGAAAATAATATTAAAAATCTGATCTGTGATAACTCCTATAAAAATACGACCCGTAAATTTACGCGCCGTATTCTTACATCCGTACCCACACCTCACGGGGAACTAACAGTATTATACTTCTTTCTATCCGATTACCAAACATGATCGGAATTTAAGAATTTTGCTTCCTATAGATATATTATACGCTAATAATAATTAGACGTCAAGTAAATTTCTCTAATTATTGTTAATATTATTTATATGGAGCATTTTGATAAGAAAACATTTGGAGAACGGTTGAAAGCGTTGAGAACCGAAAAGAATATAGGACAGAATTCTCTCGCAAAAGAGTTGGGATTGAGCAACGCTTCTATAAGTTACTGGGAAACGGGAAAGCAGGAGCCTTGCGCCGAGGCTATATTCAAACTCGCTCAATACTTTGACGTAACCGCCGATTATCTTCTGGGACTTTCTGACGATTATTAAAAAATCAAACTTTCATCTTAGTCAGTTGTGAAATCATACCGTGATCGGCGGGCGCCCATTCTACGGAAAACAATTCTTCGGGGGCGAGCCATTTGCAATCGATATGTTCTTTTAAGACGTAACTATCGGACAAAGGCTTGCAAAAGTACGTCTGCAAATCTACAAAAACGTCTTCGTATTCATATATCTCTCGCATAAACGCTTCGCCTACTTCCACGTCGTAATCCATTTCTTCAGACACTTCCCTTTTCAGCGCTACTTCCGGCGTTTCGCCCTGTTCGATTTTTCCGCCGACGAATTCATATTTGTACGCAACCGCTTTATTTTTGTTATCGCCGCGCTTTACTGCCAAAATTCTGCCGTCCTTGATTATTATTGCGCCTACTACTCTCAACGTCTTTTTCATTTTTCCTTTAATCCGAGAAGTGTGTAAATTGAATATATTTTGCAATACCCCGACTTACTTCGCTCGATATCGCAATAGCGTATTATTTTTTATTTATCGCTTTCAGTAAATACAAGACTTGCATACTTTGCGCTTTGGTTGGCGTCTTTACAGTATTTATCCGCGCCTATTTGCTTTGCGTACTCTTCAGTCAGCACCGCTCCGCCGACCATAACTTTGCAATAAGGGCACTCTTCTTTTAGAAGTCTTACGGTTTCTTTCATATTCTCCACGGTAGTCGTCATCAACGCCGATAATCCGCACAGTTTGATATTATTGTTTTTTACCGCTTCTACTACGCTTTCTGGCGGAACGTTCTTGCCTAAGTCGATTACTTTGAATCCGTAATTTTCCAACACCGTTCTGACTATGTTTTTGCCTATGTCGTGCACGTCGCCTTTTACTGTCGCAAGTACGATCTTGCCCTTATCGCTTTCTTCTCCTACGGGAAGACTTCTTTTCACTTCTTCAAAACATAGTTTTGCGCAATCCGCGGACGCGATCAACTGCGGCAGGAATATCCTTCCCTTTTCGTAATTGTCGCCCACGCGATTGAGCGCCGGTATCAAATATTCGTCGATTACTTCCAAAGGACTTTTATCCGCAAGCAGTTTTGCCGTAAGTTCCCTTGCCCTGTCCAGTCCTTTTTCTATACAGTAAAATATATCCTTATCGTCGGACTTGCTCGCGTCCGCGCCTACAGAATCTTTCAATATGATTTTACTGCCCGCATAATCGGCGTACTTAGCGGTAAAATCCATACAGTTCTTATCTTCGCAATTCAAAACTTTGAACGCGTCGACCGCCTGCATATTTTCCGGAATATTCGGATTTAGAATAGGCAGGTCCAGACCAGCGTACATAGCCGCCGTTAAAAACGCGGTATTGACGATTTGCCTTGCTGGCAATCCAAAAGATATATTCGATACGCCCAACACCGTTTTTACGGAATACTTGGATTTGAGCAACGTTATCGCTTTGAGAGTATTCATCGCTTGATCGGGTTCCGCGCTTACGGTAAGCGTAAGACAGTCTATATACACGTCTTCTTCCCTGATCCCGTAAGACTTTGCCCTATCGATTATCTTCTCGGCAAGTCTTATTCGCTCTTCCACGGTTTTGGGGATTCCGTTTTCATCTATCGTAAGTCCTACTACGCTCGCGCCGTATTTAGCGACAAGCGGCAATACCGTAGAAAGCGATTTCTCTTCGGCGTTTACGGAATTGACGATAGGTCTGCCGTTGTAATATCTCAGCGCTCTTTCCACCGCTTGGGGTTTGGAACAGTCAATCTGCAACGGAGCGTCGGTAAGTCCCTGTATATACTTTACCATATCCGTAAGCATAAGAGTTTCGTCTATCTGCGGAAGTCCCGCGTTTACGTCAAGTATATCTGCGCCCGCTTCGACCTGTTCCAAAGTTTGAGATGCAATATAATCAAAATCCCTGTCCAGCAACGCTTGTTTCATAGCCTTTTTGCCGGTTGGATTTATCCTTTCGCCTATGACCTTTACCCCGTCGATATACACAACCTTTGTAGACGAGCATACCGCCGTCCTGTATTGTCTGTTTCTGTCTCCGACATTTTTTGTCTTTTTGAGCGCGGCAAGACGTTTGATATATTCAGGCGTAGTACCGCAACAGCCGCCTAAAATATTAACTCCCGCGTCTATAAACTTTTCATACGAACGCGCGAACTCTTCAGGAGAAACGTCGTAGTTCATTTCGCTGTCCGGGAGTCCGGCGTTTGCCTTTACGAATACGGGCAGATCCGTATTGTCAATAAGCCTATTCATTATAGGAAATATCCTATCGGGAGAAAGCGAACAGTTTATTCCCACCGCGTCCGCAAAAGCCGACGCAGTTATTGCAAACGCTTCAACGCTGCATCCCGTAAAAGTCCTTCCGTTTTCGTCAAATGTCATACTTGCCATTACCGGCAAATCGCAATTTTCTTTTACTGCCAACAACGCCGCTTTGAGTTCATATAAATCGCTCATGGTTTCCAAAATTATGAGATCGACGCCGTCTTTGCCCGCTTCAACCTGCTCTTTGTAAATGTCGTACGCTTCATCAAAAGTCATCGTACCAAGCGGTTCGATAAGCGCGCCCGTAGGTCCTAAATCCAACGCGACGAGTTTGTCTCCCGCTGCCTTTCTCGCGATTTTTATTCCCGCTTTTATAAGTCTGTTCACTTCGTTGACGTCGCCGAGTTTCTTACGGTTGGCTCCGAAAGTATTAGTTAATACGACGTCGCTTCCCGCGTCTATATATTCCTTTGCTACGGAATAGACGAGATCGGGATTTTCAACGTTAAGTTTTTCGGGCATTGCTCCTACCGCCAATCCCCTTTTTTGGAATTGCGTTCCCAGCGCCCCATCGAGCAGTGTTATAGAATTTTTGTCGAACAGATTTTTGATATTCATACCGTCCCTTCTTTTTATCGCTTTTATCTGCGATAGACGCAGTCTGTATTCTTGCAAGCGGCGCATTTCGAACCGCAAGCGCGTTCGCTCTTTTCTCCGTTTTCTTTCACGCCTATAACGGCGGTAACGGTTTTTTGGGGAGTGAGCATAAAACTCTCTTCGTTCATAAACACGCCGATCCTTTTTGAAAGTTCCAGCGCGTTGACGAAATCCTTTTGTTGAGATAACGGAAAATCTCCGTAACCGCATGAAAATCTCGAAGTGAGCATTTTATCGCAGTTGGCTTGAAGTTCGTCGCAAAGATCGTCGCAGTAACTTTCTATCGCGCATATAC
>JAIEEW010000138.1 GCA_029067255.1 Clostridia bacterium
ATCATGCGAAAATTTGATTTTCTCCGTCAAGGATGCATACGCGTTTTCCAGTCTTCGAATATAGTCGTTCATATTACTTTTTGAATATCTGTCTGGAACCCGGCTTTACGAGTTCTATCTTTCCTTCTTTACAAATAGGACACTCGTCAGGATCGTAAGATACTACTTCCATACTGATGAGATTTACGTACTTAACGCCGAAATCAACGGCGCCGTTGCTTCTGTCGACGAGCGACGCTACAGCGACGACTTCCGCGCCCAGTCCTTGAACAAGTTTTACGACTTCCTTGACCGAACCGCCGGTGGTAACGACGTCTTCGACAACGACGACTTTTGTTCCCTTCTCAACGGAAAATCCCCTTCTCAAGGTCATTTCTCCGTTTTCTCTTTCCGCAAATATATTAGGTACGCCAAGTTGTCTTGCGACTTCGTAACCCATAAGTATACCGCCTACCGCAGGCGAAACTACGAGATCTATTTTCTCTCCGGCGAGTTTTTCCGCCAAAGCCTTGCATACGATTTCGCTCTGTTTCGTATCTATAAAGAGTTTTGCGCTCTGCATATAAGTGTCGCTGTGTCTACCCGCAGTGAGTTTGAAATGACCTTTCAAGATCGCCCCCGTCTGCTTATAGCAATTCAATGCCTGCTCCTGTGTCAACATTTTGTATTCCTCCGCAATTAAACTTTTGTCTTTTTATTTATTAAGTATCAACGTTCCGACAAGATCGTTGATATCCATATCGTTTTCATTAACGTAATTTTCGAGATCTTTGGCTATATCTCTCGCTCCTAAAGGTTCGGTAAAGTTGTGCGTACCTATCTGCACGGCTCTCGCTCCGCAGATCATAAATTCGAGTACGTCCGTATAACTCGTTATTCCGCCCAAACCTATGATAGGGATCTTTACCGCGTTATAGCAATCCCATACCATTTTCAAAGCGACCGGTTTGACGCACGCGCCGCTTACTCCGCCGTTGTTGTTGAAAAGTATAGGCTTGCGAGTCTTATAATTGATTGCCATGCCCGACAGCGTATTGATAAGCGATATTGCGTCCGCTCCGCCCTGTTCCGCCGCCTTAGCGTTGTCCGCTATGCAAGAAACGTTTGGAGACAGTTTAGTAATTATAGGCTTGTTTTTGCACGCTTTTTTTACCGCGGACGTAACCTTTTCCACGTTTGAAGGCAAAACGCCGAAAGCCATACCGCCTTCCTTTACGTTGGGACAGGAAATATTGAGTTCCACCATATCCGCCTTACTGTCGTTCATCTTTTCGGCGATAGCGATATAGTCTTCTATCGTACTGCCGGCAATATTTGCTATAACGACAACGTCGCGCTTAGCAAGAAGCAAATCGTCAGTCGCAAGATAATGGTCTACTCCCGGATTTTGCAATCCGACGCTATTGAGCATACCGCCGTAACTTTCCGCAATGCGCGGATAGGGATTGCCCTGTCTTGGTTTTATAGTAAGTCCTTTCGTACATATGCCGCCCAATTCTTCGATATTGTAAAATCTGTCGTACTCTCTGCCAAAACCGAAAGTGCCGCTTGCGGTTATTATCGGATTTTTGAATTCCACTCCCGCTATATTGACTTTCAAATTGCTCATAGTACCACCTCGTCGAGTTTGAATACCGGACCGTCCACGCAAACTCTCGCGTATTCTTCGACGCCCTTTCTCAATACTTTACAGTTGCATACCAGACAAGCGCCGATACCGCAACCCATTCTCGCTTCGAGCGAAACTATGATGGGTACGTCGAAACCTTGCAACGCTTTTTTAAGCGCCTTGTACATGACTTCGGGACCGCAACAGAATACCGCGTCGGGTTTCAACTTTTCCATATCCTTCGCAAGTATGTCTGTAACGAAACCTTTCTCTCCGTAACTGCCGTCGTCAGTTGCTACTTTGATCGCTTTGGATACTTTCGCCAACTCTTTTTCAAGTACGACCTTGTCTTTGTTGGCAAAACCCAAATAGGTATAATATTCGAGTTCGGGATTACAGGTAGGGATCGCAGGCAAAACCGCGCTTCCCATACCGCCGCCGAGAAGAACTATTCTTTTGTACGACTTGTCGGGAACGAATCCGTTGCCGAGCGGAAGCAAAACTTTTATCTTCTCTCCCGCCGCGTACTGCGAAAGGATTTTCGTACCTTCCCCAACTACCGCGTAACACATAGTAATTGATTTCTTTACTCTATCAAAATCGCAAATACAGAAAGGTCTGCGCAATATATGACTTTTATCGTTGAGTTTGACGTGCGCAAACTGCGCTCCTTTGATATTTTCGGGAAGAGAGTCAAACGCGACTTCCAACCTGTATATATCTTTGGCTACTCGTTCGTTGACAATTATTTCGCCTAATCTATCTTTAAGTTCACTCATCGATTACCCCCGATCACTTAATACATCTAGTAATGTCTTTTTGCATATCCACGCTCGCTTTCAAAGCAGCCTGTTTATAATCCAATCCCCTGTATGCGTCTTTTTTGTAGGCGCAAAGAATTCCGCGAGAAGAATTGACTATACCGCCTATACCGTTTTCAAAACATACGGCGAGATCTTCCGCTTTGCCGCCCTGCGCTCCGTAACCTGGGATCAGGAAAAACATATTAGGATGCGCCTTGCGTATGATTGCCGCCTGTTCTTTATGAGTAGCGCCTACCACTCCGCCTATACTGCTATAACCGTATTTGCCTATAAGATCCTTGCCCCAACCGTCGACTAGAGTAGCCATATTATCGTAAAGCGTTCTGCCGTCGTCCATTTTTCTATCCTGCAACTCGCCGCTCGTGGGATTTGACGTCTTGACGAGAACGAACGCGCCCTTGTCGTTCTCCTTGCAATCCGCTACAAACGGTAATATTCCGTCGCTCCCCAAATATCCGTTGACTGTAATAAAGTCGCTCTCGAAAGGCGTAACCTTGCTGCCGTCGGCAAGCGTCGTCTTTCCGATATACGCTTTGCTATAAGCGCTAGCGGTCGAGCCTATGTCGTTACGCTTAATATCCGCGATGACGAAAAGTCCGTTTTCTCTAGCGTATTTCAAAGTGTCGGCAAAAGTCTTCATGCCTTCCGTTCCGTACATCTCGTAATACGCCACCTGCACTTTAACCGCGGGTATCACTTCTTTAAGAGCGTCGATAAGGTCGAAGTTAAATTTCTTGATTTGCTTTGCCGTTTCTTCCAACGTAACGCATTTGGACTTCATCTCGTCGGGAAGATAATCCGCGCAAGTGTCAAGTCCTATTACCGACGGATTGTCGGTGAGTTTGATTTTGTCAATAAGTCTGTCTATTATCATTTTTCTTTCTCCGAAATTTATACCGAAAATTTGATTTTGCCTTCTACGATAGTCTTCGCTACTTTGCCTTTGACTTTCCAGCCGTCGAAGGGAGTGTTTTTACCTTTCGACTTGAATGATTTAGCGTCTATACTGTACTCTTTGTTCAAATCTACGAGAACTATATCCGCAAGTCCGCCTTCGACGATTTTGCCGCTCTCGATACCGAGAAGTTGAGCGGGACGTTGGCTCATAAGTTCCGTGAGTTTGTCCAGCGTAATGATTCCGCTATCCACCAGATAGGTATAAGAAAGCGAAAACGCGCTTTCAAGTCCGCTTATTCCGTTAGCCGCCGCTGAAAAATCCACAGCCTTGTCTTCGTAATGATGCGGAGCGTGATCGGTTGCAATAACGTCTATAGTGCCGTCTGCAAGTCCTTTTAGTATAGCCTGTCTGTCTTTTTCCGTACGCATTGGCGGATTGACCTTACTGTTGGTATCGTAAGAAAGAATAAGATCGTCCGTACCCGCAATATAATGCGGACAGGTTTCGCATGATACCTTTACTCCCCTTGCTTTCGCTTCTCTTATCAACTGTACTCCGCTCGCCGTGCTTACGTGGCAAATATGAACTTTGGTATCCAACATTTCGGCAAGTATAATATCCCTTGATATCATAATGTCTTCCGCGCAACTGGGGATACCTTTAAGTCCCGCGCGAGTGGCGTTCTCCCCTTCGTTGACAACGCCTTCGTTGATAAGCGATTTTTCTTCGCAATGCGAACAAAGAAGCAGATCGTAATCCTTTGCGTATTCCAAAGCGAGTCGCATCATTTGAGCAGTCGACACGGGTTGTCCGTCGTCGCTCATAGCGATAGCGCCCGCTTCTTTCATGCTGCCCATCTCCGCCATCGTTTCACCTTTAAGTCCTACAGTGATTGCGCCTATCGGATAGACCTTTGCAAGTCCCACTTCTTTTGCTCTGTTGACGATATAACTTACAATATATTTGTTGTCCGTAACGGGTTTTGTATTCGGCATACAGCATACTGTGGAATATCCGCCCGCTACCGCCGCCGCGCTGCCGCTGGCGATATCTTCTTTATATTCGAATCCAGGCTCTCTGAGATGCGTATGCATATCTATGAAAGCGGGCAAAGCCGTAAGTCCGTCTCCTTCGATTATTTCGTCAAACTTGCCTTTAATATCTTTACCTATTTCGCTTATTCTTTTTCCGTCTATCGCAATATCCGTTTTCTTTCCGTCCACTAAAGCGTTTTTGATAAGTATTGCCATATCTATCTCCTTGTCATTTCCTACGTTTACGATTTCCCGCAAAAGGGGTTTGTCCATTGTTTATTCCGCGCACGCCCATTCCAAAAGCGCCATTCTCGTAGCGACGCCGTTGGTAACCTGTTCGTCTTTATAACAAACTTGCGAATCGAGTACGTCGCAGTCTATTTCTATTCCCCTGTTGGCAGGTCCCGGATGCATAACTATAACGCCCTTGTTGCACATCTTCAATCTTTGAGCGCTCACGCCGTAAAATCTGTTGTACTCTTCAACGCTGGGGAAAAGTCCTTTCTGCTGTCTTTCCAACTGTATTCTAAGTCCCATTACTACGTCGCTGCCGCCAAACGCTTCTTCGACGTTTTTGCACACTTTGCAAGGCTGGTTTTCTATACCCTTAGGCAAAAGTGTATTCGGCGCGAAGACCTTGACTTTCGCTCCCATCTTGCTCAGTCCGATTATGTTGCTTTGCGCCACTCTGGAATGTTTTACGTCGCCTATTATCGCTACTTCCAAGCCTTGCAACGAACCGAATTTCTCACGCATAGTATACATATCCAAAAGCGCTTGCGTGGGATGCGCGTGCATACCGTCTCCCGCGTTTATCACACTGGCTTTCGTATGTTTCGCAATTATATTAGGAGCGCCCGCGACCGAGTGTCTTATAACTATTACGTCCGCCATCATCTTGTCGAGAGTAACCGCGGTATCTATCAGACTTTCGCCTTTTTTTACGCTTGACCCGCTTGTCGTGATACCCACTGCGCTTGCTCCGAGATATTTGGCGGCGGATTCAAACGAACATCTCGTACGGGTAGAATTTTCATAAAAAAGCGTTATCACGTTTTTGCCTTTGAGCAAATCCATGTTCTTTTTTCCGTCCAAAATATTCTTTTTCATAAAATCGGCGCGCAAAAGCAAACTTTCCAAAAGTTCCTTACTCGCGTCCGCCATAGTCAAAAAATCTCTTTTCATTCGTTCTCCTTATACCTATACTCTTATATCTTAT
>JAIEEW010000139.1 GCA_029067255.1 Clostridia bacterium
ACATATTGCTATGTTGCGCATTTTTTGACTTTATATTTAATTTTAGGCATTTATATCCACAAAATCAGATAACTATTTCGCCGCCGTCTTCATCTTCTTCAACGATTTCGTCGCTTGCAACTTCTCGTTCTTCATAGTCATCGCCCTTTCCTTCTACCACCTGATATTCTTCGCCTTCCAAAAATTCAGGAGTAACGCTTCTATCAAGCATCTCGTCAAGAGCCTTACTTTCTTCGTCATCTTCGAATTTATCTCCGATAACTCTTTCCCTATACAAACCTTCAGTTTGAACGTTATAGTTGCTGTATTCAACCAATCTACGCATAACTTCTTCGTAATCAGGTAATTTATCCAGTCCGCTTATCTCAAATTTCTTCAAAAACTCGTCTGTAGTACCGTAAAGCAAAGGTTTACCGGGCGCGTCTTTGAATCCGCACGTCTTTATCATATTTATTTTCAAAAGCACGCTCAACGCGTAATCCGCGCTTGCGCCTCTCGAATCTTCGATTTCACTCCTTGTAATAGGTTGACGGTACGCAATGAGAGATAGCACTTCAAGCAATATTTTCGACAACTCTTTCTCTCTTACCGGTCTGAGCATATCGCTGACTATTTCTCCATACTTACCGTTGGACGCAAACTGTATTTTGTCATTGAATATTTCAAGAACAATACCGCTGTCTCCGCTGTATTTCTCTGCCAGTTTATCTATCGCGTCGTTTAATTGCTTTCTACTGACGTCTTCGGGCAAACTATTGAGAATTTCGCTCCTTTTCAACGGCACTCCGGCAGCAAATATGATCGCTTCAAGCGTCTGCAACAAGTTTTCCATATCAATAATTCTCCTCGGTCTTCTTCAATTCCTGTAAATTTACGTCTTCTTCTTTGACCTGTTCGTTAAGTGATATAAATATATCGTCGCCGAAATCTTTCTGCACGGCTATGACTATTTGTTTCTTCATCAATTCCAAAAGAGCCTGAAATGTTGTGATAACTTCGCTCTTAGTAATATCTTCTTCAAAAAGTTTATTAAATACCACGCTTTTATTCTTAAAAACGAATTTGGATATGTATTCTATTTTATCAGCGACGGTAAATCGGTCTTTCTGAATCTTTTTTGTTACCTGTTTTTTCTCTTTTTCTATCGTTTTAAGCAATATTACGCCGTACGCTTCGATCAACTTATCAAATGAAAAATCGTTTACTACAATAACGGCGTCTGCGTTTGTAAACTTAGGTTTTCTGTAAAATTTATTAAGCGTTTCCATATCTTTCAATTTCAACGCCTGTTCCTTGCAAAGTTGGAACATCAAAATCTTTCTTCTGAGTTCTTCTTCCGGATCGGTATCGTCAAAATCTTCTTCGTCAGGATCATCTAACTTAGGCAAACAAGCGCGCGCCTTGATTTCCAAAAGAACCGCGGCTATTTTTATGTATTCGCTCGCTTCTTCCATATCAAGTTTTCCGACTTGCTCCATATGTAACATATACTGATCCGCAATCTGCGCCAACGGGAACGTACGGATATCATACTTCTTTTCCACCATTATAAGTTCGTAAAGAAGTTCGATCGGTCCGTCGAAATCATTGATATTGAGTATTATATTCTGACTCGCATGACGTTCAAAAAAGTTGCTCATATATCACCTAAATCCATCTCAGCGCCAATCCGAATATTTTATCAAACAGCCATATCAACGCGCTTCTTACCGCATTGATGTAATTCGACAGTATATCCAACTGCGGAATAAATCTACCTAAAACAAGACTTATAAGCAATATTGCTAGCATAACAACCGAGCCGTACTTATACATAAAATTGACGTATTTATTGTTGGGCTTAGCAAGCGTTTCGATCACTCTAAATCCGTCCAACGGATAAATCGGCAAAAGATTGAACGCCATAAGAACAATATTGAACGTAACCGATAATTGCAGCAAAAAACTGATAAATATCAAGAAATACGACAAAGCATTATCGTCTAAAATTACGTTCTCTGTTATTTTTGAGAAAATAGCAAGAAACAACGCGCTTATAAACGCAACTATAAAATTAAACGTTACGCCCGCAAGCGACGTAAGAACCATTCCTTTTTTATAATTTTTGAAATTTCTCGGATCGATAGGAACAGGTTTTGCCCAACCAAAACCTACTATAAGCATTAAACCGAATCCCATAGGATCCAAATGCTTTATCGGATTAAGCGACAAGCGCCCCATAAATTTCGCGGTTTTATCTCCATTCCAATACGCGACAAAACCGTGAGCCATCTCATGTCCCACGATCGCGACCAACATAGCGATAACGTAAGCAAGTATTCCAAGTACAAC
>JAIEEW010000014.1 GCA_029067255.1 Clostridia bacterium
AACACTTATCGTTAAGACGAGAACCGAGATAACTCTTCTAAGCGGCGTGGTAAGTCTTTCTGCACTCTGGACAACCTATCGAATTTATGTTCAGCGAGAGTTTTCCTACGCCGAGTCTATCGAAAATCGTCTTCGCAAGCGTTATTACTTCAACGTCTGCTTCGGGCGACTCCGCTCCGTAATATTCGATGCCGAACTGGTGGTGTTCTCTCAGTCTGCCCGCTTGCGGTTTTTCATATCTGAAAACCGGCGTTATATAATACATTTTCGTAGGCTGCGTATTGCCGTAAAGCGAATTTTCGATAAATGCTCTCGCTACGCCCGCCGTACCTTCGGGTTTGAGCGTCATGCTTCTTCCGCCCTTGTCGTCAAAGGTATACATCTCCTTATTGACAATATCGGTAGTATCGCCTACACCTCTCAAAAAGAGTTCCGTATGTTCGAAAGTCGGAGTGCGTATTTCATTTACGCAGAAAGTCCTTGCGACTTCCCTTACAACGCTCTCGACAAAGTGCCATTTATAACTCTCTTTGGGCAAAACGTCTTTCGTACCCTTTGGTATGTTTATCATATTTATCTCCTAGATTAAAGTATATACTTATTGAGATTCATTCTCTTTATCACGCTTTCGAAATGCTTTTCGACGAATTCTTTGTCTATCACGACTTCCGACGCTTTGTCCGTATTGCCCGCTTCGTACGATATATCTTCGAGCAAACTTTCCATCATCGTATGCAATCTTCTCGCGCCGATGTCTTCGTTGTTCTCATTCTCGACCGCGCAAATTTTCGCTATCTGTTTTATTGCTTCCGCTGTAAATTTAAGGCTTACTTTATCCACTCCCAGCAAAGCCGTATACTGCATCAATATCGCGTTGTCGGGCTTTGTAAGAATCTCTTCGAAATCATTTTCCGTCAAAGAGTGAAGCCTTACGTTTATCGGGAATCTTCCTTGCAATTCCGGTATAAGGTCGGACACGCTTGATATATGGAAAGCGCCCGCCGCGATGAAGAGAATATGGTCTGTCTTTATCTGTCCGTATTTGGTATTGACCGTACAGCCTTCCACTATCGGAAGTATATCCCTTTGCACGCCTTCTCTAGACACGTCGTGTCCCTGACTGCCGTTGGCTTTGTTGGCTATTTTATCTATTTCGTCGATAAAAATTATACCTTCGTTTTCCGCTCTTGAAATCGCTTCGGAATTGACGTTGTCAGGATCTATAAGTTTTTCTTCTTCTATTTCAAGAAGTTCTCTCATAGCGTCTTTGACAGTCATTGTCTTTTGCTTTACTTTGCCGTTGTTTCCGCCCATAAACGAACCGAAAACTTCGTTGATGTTTATCTCCATATTGCCGTTGCCGATAGTCTGCTGTTTTGGCTTTACGGGAAGAGCGATGTCAATTACGAGATCGTCTAACTTACCTTCGCGAAGTTCTTGCAAAATATATCCTCTCATCTGTCCGTCGGACATATCGGGATAGGCTTCCTTTCTCTTTTTCGTAATGGCGGGAACGAGTTTTTCTTCAACCAGTTCTCTAGCCCTAAGTTCTACTTCTTTGGACTTTTCTTCCTGAACCATTCTTATTGACGCTTCAACCAAATCTCTTACCATGGACTCCACGTCTCTGCCGACGTAACCCACTTCGGTAAATTTCGTCGCTTCGACTTTTACAAAAGGCGCTTTTACGAGTTTTGCCAGTCTTCTGGCTATTTCCGTCTTACCTACGCCGGTAGGTCCTTGCATAATGATATTTTTCGGAGTGATCTCTTCTTTGAGATAATCGGGAAGTTTGCTTCTTCTATATCTGTTTCTCAACGCGACCGCAACCGCTTTTTTCGCGCTTTGCTGTCCTATGATATATCTGTCGAGTTCCGCTACTATTTGTTTGGGAGAATAGTTGTTCATATTACACCTCTTCTACGATAATATTGTTGTTGGTAAACACGCACAACTCGCTTGCTATGACAAGCGCTTTATACGCGATTTCCTTAGCGCTCAATTTGGTTTCTTTTACCATCGCTCTCGCTGCGGCAAGCGCGTAGTTCCCGCCCGAACCGATAGCGCACGCGTCGCCGTCCGGATCAATGACTTCTCCGCTTCCCGATACAATAAGCAGATTTTCTTTATCCGCTACCAACATCATTGCTTCGAGTTTTCTCGGCAACTTGTCGTTTCTCCAAAGTTCAGCCAGTTCGACTGCGCTGCGCATAAGATTGCCGCTGTACTTTTGCAACATCTTTTCAAATTTTTCGCTCAGCGATATAGCGTCCGATACGCTTCCCGCAAATCCGATAACTACCTTGTCGTCGTAAATTCTCTTGACTTTCTTAGCAGTGCCTTTGAGAATTACGCTCTGTCCCATAGTGATCTGTCCGTCGCCCGCGATAGCGATCTTTCCATCCCTTTTCACGGCGCAGATAGTGGTTCCCATCATTTCCATAATTATATCTCCTTATACTTTTTCAGGCATCTTTCCATATCCCCAATCGCTCGGGTGGAATACCTGAATTTTCTTGCCTTTTTGTCCCTGGGAGCGTCCGTCAGGACAGGCAGAATCCCGAAATTAGCGTTCATCGGTTGATAATCGTCCGTTTCGGTAGATATATGTCTTTGCAGCCTTCCGATAACCGTAGTTTCGGGTAGCAGCAAGTCATTTTGATTTTTCAATCTGCGAGCAAGATTTATTCCAGCCATAAGTCCGCTCGCCGCGCTTTCCATATAACCTTCTACGCCCGTCATCTGACCTGCAAAGAAAATATACGGTTTGTCTTTCAACGCCCAGTAAGCGTCCAGCGCTTTAGGCGCGTCTATAAAAGTGTTTCTGTGCATCACCCCGTAACGTAGAAACTCCGCGTTTTCCAACCCCGGTATAAGAGAAAACACTCTTTTCTGTTCGCCGAATTTAAGGTTTGTCTGAAATCCGACTATATTGTAAGCGCTGCCTTGTCCGTCTTCTTTTCTAAGTTGGACTACGGCGTACGGTCGCTCGCTCTTATACGGATTTCGTATGCCTACCGGACGCAACGGTCCGTATCTCATAGTATCTTCGCCTCTCGATGCCATAATCTCTATAGGCATACATCTCTCGAACACGTTTATCTCAAAGTCTTTGAGCGTTGCCCTTTCGGCGTTTATCAACTCGCGGTAAAACGTAAGATACTCTTCTTTATCCATAGCGCAATTGAGATAATCTTCGCCGCCCTTGCCGTATCTGCCTGCAAAAAAGGCTTTGCTATGATCCACGCTTTCCCCGTCTATTATCGGAGCAACCGCGTCAAAGAAATGCAATCTGTCGGCGCCTACGAATTCTTTTATACTTTCGCTCAAACTATCGGACGTCAATGGTCCTGTCGCTATCACTGTTGGGACGTCTTCGTCTATTTCGCTTACTTCTTCTCTTATAAGTCTGAATCCGTCAAACTTTTTGAGTTCTTCGCTCACAGCCGCGCTAAACTTTTCTCTGTCTACCGCAAGCGCTCCGCCGGCAGGAACGTCCGTCTTATACGCGCATTTGAGAATCAGACTGTCAAGTCTTGCAAGTTCGTACTTCAACAGTCCCGACGCGTTGTCAAGGCTCTGCGCTTTGAGCGAATTTGAACATACCAGTTCCGCAAGCCCGTCGCTTTTATGGCAAGGAGTGGATTTGACTCCGCGCATTTCGTACATATCGACGTCTATGCCGCGTTTGAGCAACTGATAAGCGCATTCGCACCCTGCAAGTCCGCCGCCGACCACTTTGACTTTCATTAAGCGTTATCCTTATTTTCCTGCGGCGCGTCTTCGCTGTGTTTGCAGTCTTTGTTTGTACAAACGTATCTCGTTACGCCCTTCGACTTGACAATCTTCATCGCGCTTTTGCAATCTGGACAAAGATACGGCGCGGGAATATCCCACGATATAAACTTACAAGTCGGATAATTCGTACACGAATAGAACGTCGCGCCCTTTTTGGACACTTTCTTTACTATATCTCCGCCGCACGCGGGACATTTTGCCACTGCGTCGCCAAGCGGTTTGGTATTTCTGCATTTAGGGAAGTTTGGACACGCGAGAAATTTTCCGTATTTGGAATCTCTGACAACCATATGCGCTCCGCACTTCTCGCATATAACTTCCGTAACTTCTTCTTTTGGTTTGACCTTATTTCCTTGATACTTGACCGCCAACACTTTATTGTGGAAGTCGCCGTAGAAGTCGGCTATTACGTCGTACCACTTGATATTGCCTTCTTCGATCTTATCGAGATTGCTTTCCATCGTCGCGGTAAACTTCGTATTCATAATATCGGGAAAGTTTTTTACGAGTTGGTCGCAAACGAGTTCGCCTAATTCCGTCGGCTTCATAAACTTCCCGTCTTTTTCGGTATAGGTTCTTTTGTAAAGCACGGTTATCGTCTTTTCAAAAGTAGACGGTCTTCCTATGCCGTTTTCTTCCATTGCCTTGATAAACGAACCGTCCGTATATCTTTGCGGGGGTTTCGTAAATTTCTGTTCGCCTTTGATATCTTTGAGCGAAAGTTCTTCCCCTTCGTTGAGATCGGGAAGTTCTTTGGCGCTTTCTTCTTTATCCGCGCTTTGATAAGCGGAAGTATATCCCTTAAAAGTACAAACTTTACCTTTGAGAGTATATCCGTAATTTTTATCGCTTTGCGATACGATATGGACAGTCAGCGTATCGTAAACGGCGTTTGCCATCTGAGACGCTACGAATCTGTCGTATATAAGTTTGTAAAGTCTTAAATCGTTTCTCGCAAGTTTATCTTTGAGCGATTCGGGAGTACGTTCGAGCGTAATGGGTCTTATCGCTTCGTGAGCGTCCTGCGCCCCCGATCCCGTCGCGTAAACGTTGGGACGTTTAGGACAGTACTCCTTGCCGTAATGCTCGCCGATAAAAGCCAACGCTTCTCTCTGTGCGTCTTCCGATACTCTTACGCTGTCCGAACGAATATACGTAACAAGCGCGACCTGTCCTTCGCCCTGTATTTCCACGCCTTCGTAAAGTCTTTGAGCGATCTGCGTTACCATTGAAGCGCTCATTCCGAGTTTTGAAATAGCGTCCTGTTGCATGGTTGACGTGGTAAACGGCGGAGCGGGTTTGGAGAAAGACTGCGCTCTCTTTACGTTGTCTACAAGCCACTTGCCCGCTTTACTGCCGTCGATAACGGAATCGGCAGTCTGCTTGTTTTCCACTTTGAGTTTCTTGCCGTCTATATCGACAAACTCGCATTTAAGCGAAGCCGTCTTTTTATCTTTGATAAGATGCGCGGTTATCGTCCAGTATTCCTGCGGTTTGAAATCCCTGATCTCTCTTTCTCTGTCCACTACCATTTTGAGCGCGACAGACTGAACTCTGCCTGCGGAAAGACCGCCTTTGATCTGTTGGGATATGATCGGAGAAAGTTCGTATCCCATGAGTCTGTCCAAAACTCTTCTCGCCTGCTGCGCGTCCACAAGCCCCATATTTATTTCGCGGGGATTTTGCAACGCTTTCTGAACCGCCTTTTTGGAAATCTCGTTGAAAACTATTCTTACTTTTTTTTCCTTAATGTCGCACTCGTTTGCCAAATGCCACGATATTGCTTCTCCTTCTCTATCCGGGTCGCCTGCGAGATATACCGCGTCGCAATGCTGTATATCTTTTTTTATCATATCAATAATAGGCTTTTTCTCGGGCGAAACGACGTATTCGGGTTTGAAATTATTCTTAACATCAATACCCATCGTCTTTTGCGGAAGATCGCTGACGTGTCCTTTGGACGCGACCACTCTGTAACCGCTGCCCAAATACTTTGCAATAGTCTTCGCCTTGTGCGGCGACTCTACTATAATAAGTTTCATTCTCTCTCCTTTTACTTAAATCGTAGGAATCAGTTCGTAATAATTACCCTGCGATTTTCTTATTATACCCATGATTTCCAATCTTGTTAATACTGACGATACAACGGCTATATTCATACCGCTTTTCTCCATCAATTCGTACAAATGTATTCTGCCGTCTTTCATGATATCTACCAACGCTTGCTGTTCGATATCCAACTGTACCGTCTTGCGTTCCGCCTTCGCCGATTCGTAACCTAATGCGTCGGTAACGTCTTCGGGCGTAAGTACGATAGTCGCTTGCAACTCTTTTATCTTTTTGTTGCAACCCACGCTTTGTGCGGAAAATATACTGCCGGGTACGACGAAGAGTTCTCTGCCTTGTTCTATCGCATCGTCCGCCGTAATAAGCGAACCGCTTTTATCTCCCGCTTCAGGAATAAACACTCCGTTTGAAAGTCCGCTGATTATCCTGTTCCTTTCAGGAAAATGATATTGAAGGGGTTTTGTATTCAACGGATATTCGCTCACCACTACGCCGTTTTCCGCTATTTTGTTTTGCAACTGCAAGTTTTCAGGCGGATAGCATATATCCAAACCGTTCGCGACTACCGCAACTGTTTTGGCGCCATTTTCGACGCAGATACTGTGTCCTATGCTGTCCACGCCTCTCGCCAATCCGCTTATCACGATAAGTCCTGATTTTATAAACGCGGGGACGAAGTTTTGCATGATATTCTTTCCGTATACGCTTACTCTTCTCGTACCTACTACCGCCAAAAGATTCTTGTTTGAAAGCAAACTTCTTTCGCCTTTATAGTACAACGTATAAGGCGGATCGTATATCTCTTTGAGTTGAGACGGGTAATCGTCGTCGATTATCGTAATAACTCCTACTCCCAGTTTGTTCATTTCCGCTATCATCTTATCCGCAACGGAATAATCGTCATAGAGTTCGCTCGGAGCGGATACGGAATCGAATCTCTTGCGTCTAGCGTTATATCCTTCTATTGTCGAAAGCATTATCAACGCTTTCCGATCGTTATCGTATTCCATAAATCAATCCCAGTATTTTCTGGCCAGCGAGCGATACTGAATCGCTTCCGCTATATGTCTGAAGCGATTCAGTATCGCGCGCTGGACAGAAAATACTG
>JAIEEW010000140.1 GCA_029067255.1 Clostridia bacterium
TTTATAAATAGTCAACAAGGAATTTTTGTTTATGGAAAAGAACGAAAAACAAATTTTTGACGAACACCAAGAAAAACAATCTAAACTTTTAAAAAAATATTTCCTTTGCCTTTTTTGCGGAATAGGAATGGCTTTTACTATTGTGGCAATCATTCTATTTTGTATTGATATCGAGAAAGAAATGCCGATTGTTTTTATATCGGTAGGTCTGTTTATGCTAGCGCTGGGAATAGTTCTTTACTTTGCAGTTCCAACAAAATATAGTTATGATAAATACAAATCCAGATTAAATAAATACGGACTTATGAATATTTACGAATTGAATGCAAAAATCATAGAACTTGAAAAGCGAATCGAAACGCTTGAAAATAGAGATAAACAATAAAGTTTGTTTTAGATTGATACTACTCTACCATAAAATGACCGACAAGAAACTAATCTATCGGTCATTTTAACTTATCTACTTATTATACAGGCGCGTTAGAATAAAATCTTCCGCTTTTATACTTTACTTTCGTAATCATCGGAGATATAATAAATAAAATCTAATATAAGGATAAATAAAAATGGATATCGAAAAACTAAAACTTGCCGCCGAAAATGGCGACGCGTCCGCGCAATGCAATTTGGGGAAAATTCTCTTACATATCGACTGCGACGATTCTGATATAAAAATGGATGCTAACGAAGGCGTAAAGTGGCTTAAAACCGCAGCGAATACAGGATATGCGGAAGCCGAATTTAATTTAGGTCTTTGCTATCTTTACGGAATCGGCGTTGAAGAAAACTATAAAGAAGCATTCTCCTATACTCTTTCCGCAGCGCAAAAAGATTACGCTCCCGCGCAAAATAATATAGGCAATTTCTATGAAGAAGGAATTGGCGTCGACAAAAACGACAACGAAGCGTTTGAATGGTATAAAAAATCAGCCGAACAAGGCAACTGCGAAGGATTGCTTAATTTGGGCAACTGTTATAATGACGGAATAGGCGTAAGAGTTGATTTGCAAGAAGCCCTTAGATTGACCAAACTCGCTGCCGAACAAGGCAACGCAGACGCGCAATTTTCTGTCGGCTGGTATTACGATTATGCGCGCGGAGTAAAACGTGATATACAGGAAGCGCTCAAGTGGTACAGAAAAGCCGCCGAACAAAACCACGGAAAAGCAATGTGTTATATAGGCTATTGTTATCAAGAAGGCGACGGCGTAAAAGCCGATATTCAGGAAGCAATAAAATGGTACTTGGCTTCCATGCAACAAAATTATTTTCAGGCTTTCGTGAATATGGGATGTTGCTATCAGTATGGAAACGGCGTGCCGAAAGATAAGACGAAAGCAGTTCAGTTATACTACGCGGCAGCGCAACTTGGAAGTACTGACGCGCTTTATAATCTCGGTATATGCTACTCTAACGGTTACGGTGTTGAACAAAGCGATGAAAAAGCCGCTCAATTTTTCCTTGCGGGAGCAAACAAAGGCGACGACAAATGTCAGTATATGATAGGAGTTTGCTACTGTTGCGGCGACGGCGTTGAGCAAGATTTTGATAAAGCAATAGAATTTTTGAATCTATCGGCGGATCAAGGCAACGACGAGGCTATGTATGCGCTCGGAGAACTTTATGAAGACGGTTTGGCAACTGAAGAAGACCTTGACGAAGCGGTTAAATATTATAAAGCCGCCGCTGCGGAAGGCAATGAAGACGCTGTAAAAAAACTGAAAAAAAGAAAATTCAAAAGATACATGTAAATTCTAAAACTCCGTCATATTTTTTGACGGAGTTTTTCGTTATAAGTAAACGTCTATCCTAGTTTTCATTCATAATAAAATTTATCGCTAGATAAATAGTATTTTAGACACATGTCATTTTTAATGCGTTTATCAAAAAGTATCTTATTTAGACTTCTCTATTTTGTATTGATTTGTTAATCTGTAAATTCCATGGTTCTCACAGCATGTTCGAAAATAGGCGCCCAAAACCATCTGTCTTTGCCGAGACAGTTCCAACTTCCTATTCCCTGCTTACCTTCCAAAGAAAAGAAGAACATTGCGTTGTATATAGGCTGATCTATCGCTGCCGTAATAAAGTTTATAAAATAAATATTTTTGTTGGACTTAATAAGTTTTGCTTCTCCAAACTTGCCGGAGCGAAAGGTGTTTTTCAAAACGCTCAGCATTTGTTTGCCAAATGCAAATACGTCTTCGTCTTTAAGCGAACCTGAAAAGTTTACGTTCAAATTTACGGTTGAATCAGGAGTGGTGTAAATATATCTCGGCGTGTTTACCGGATATTTTATACGACGCATTTCATCCGACATAACGTCGAAGGTTTCGGGCATAACGGCAGTAATTTTACCGTCCACTATTCGCGCTCTTACAAACTTCACGTCTGGAAGTTCGCTTCCCTGTGGCATATCCGCTTGTATCGTCGCGTAGTCTATTCCGCTTACGTCATAGTTAAGAGCGTTGCCTTTTACGGCAAACGTTGTTCCGCACGAAGCGCAATAAGCAGTTTTTCCATTACTGTCAAGTTGAACCGGACTGCCGCATTGCGTGCATAAAAGCGCTTCTACGTTTTTCGCGCGTCTAATTTTTATTTCATCCGATTCGCCGCGAGCGTTTCCGCAAAACGCGCAAACGCCGTTTTCGTCTAACGCGCCGCCGCAGTCGGGACAAACGTTACCTTCAAGCCTTCCCGCATCGGAAATCTTTATGTTGATCTCTTCGTCAGACACTTTATCAACTGTGTCGCGCTTTGCCTTGCGCATAGGCTTCGCGTCGCCGTAGCGGAACTTGCGAGTTCCTTTTACGTATATTTCGCCTGAGCCGATGTTCCGCTTTTCGGCAATTACTTCAAATTCGTCTATCAAATTTGCGCTAAGCCTTTCCAAATATCCGTCGCTATCCTTATCTCTTAAATATGCGACGTAAACAATCTCTTGCTCTGTCTGTCTGCCGTTAACTTGTTCTAAACGAGTTTTAACAAAATAAGCGTGTTTATAATCAATAACGTCTAAAAATTCTGCCGGCGAGACTTCAACGTTGAACGCGGAATAACGGTCTGTAAGCGACGCCGCCCATCTTTGAAGTCTATGCGATAGAATTATACTGTCGTATTCGTCAATCATTCCATGACGTTTGGCATAATTCTTTTTCAATATTTTATGCGCTTGCGCATATCCGTATTGCTCTGTGATAGCGTAACAATAATAGGCTTTTTTCTCGTCATAATAAGGGCTGTCTTTTTCGCCGTAAAGAAAACATCCCACAACGGCGCAATCGCAATTAAGGTTGTCAAGCGCGCTGTCAAAATATTTCAAATCCTGCTCGTCTAACGCATTTTCTCGCAAGCGCATTAAAGTATAATGCGCGCAAGCGTTGTCATCGCCGTTGGTCAACATCTCCAACAGTTCCTTCTCTGTTGCATTGAAATAGTCGGCTGAAGATTTACAGTAAATAAATCTATCTTGCTCTGAATCGTAATTTATTATTTTCAAATATTTTTTTGTAATTTTATCGCCAAATGTTTTTCCGATATTTCCCCGTTTTTCAACGCGCATAATTGACTTCCCGTATTTTATTTATCGTTGTAATTATATTACCAAATACGAATGTTGTCAACGGAAACAAAAAAAGCGTCTTATGGACGCATTGAGTTTTTTCAATTGATATCTAAACAAAAGACTGCGTTTATCGCTCAAATAAACGGGCAAAGACCTGCATTAAGCAAGTCTTCTCATAATAAACACAAAGAAATCAATTATTTTATACAAGTTGCTCTATCCTACACTTTTGACATAGCGGATAGGTTAATACAAACGATTCAATTGCGGTCTTCATCCGCTCGTAATTTGAGCCATAAAAATACAAAGATGTTTCTTTATCGCCTGTCCAAAAACTGAATGTCGCCATGTCTTCGCCAATAAGTTTTATCAATTCGCTTACGACAAAATTTATATCGCAAGAATCGTATACTTCTTGACCTAAATCCGTTCCGTTAAGATAAATTGCCAAACCTTCCAAAGTACCAACAGAATACTCCTTGTCGCCTTCTTCGCCCAGAAAAAGTTTACTTCCTTTCGCCATGGGAAACTTTTGTACTAATTCAACTAATTCTTGCTCTTTATCCTTAAAATAATTTATATTTACATCGCACGAAAGCGGACCTTCTTCTTTAGTAAATTCCGTTCCGCCACCTTCCACTTCGCCTATTTTTTGCCTTTTCAATACCTTATCTATGTTATCTTCATAATACGCTACTCTTGCATTAGGTTGAAGGCGCATATTAAGTGAAAGCGTTGCGTACTCAACAGGTTGTTTCTTTCTAAAAAGTCCCATGATCTTCTCCATTTTTCTTTAGTAAAACAATTACTAATCAAGAAATATCGTCTTAGTATTACTTCAATATATATTTCAAAGTCTTGATTTCATATTTACCGAACTCAAATTTCTCGCCGGCGACCTTTTGTGGATTTTTTTCGATCATATCGGTTTCAAATACTTCTTTATACTCAAACTTAGGCGCAATATTTGCCGGGCAGTCTTTGCCGTATCTTTCGTAAACTCTGAGTATCAAGCCTTTTTTATCTTCGCTGAGTTTTACCGTCTCCGCAATAACGTCGCCGTTGATTTCGAAAAGTTTCTTCACGGAAGGCGTTTGTTCTTTGACTATGAGCGGATTGTTTAAGCAATACGCTTTCGCGACAACGTCGCTTTCCTGCCAAACGCCTTTATGTGGATAAAGCGCGTAAGTAAAATGATGTTCTCCCATATCGCATTCCGGATCAGGATATTTGGGCGAACGCAACAAATTCAAAGAAATCAGTCCGCTTTTTACTCTGTGTCCGTACTTACAGTCATTGATAAGCGCAAGGCCGTAACCGTCGCAGTCTACATTGACGAACTTATGCGCGCAAATCTCAAACTGGGCTTTGCGAACAGATGTATCTTCAAGGGTGCTTCTGTCCACGTTTCCAAACTGAATATCGCAGTTGACGGTATCCGAATAAACCGACGGATAAAAATCCGCTCTAAGCATTTTATGAGATTCGCGCCAGTCTACATGAGTATCAAAATAAACTGCGCCGTCGTTCTTATTCATATAGACCTTTTGAATGATAGAACTGTTTTTATAAGAATAAATATTTTCCATCACCACTCTCGCGCCGTCTATATACGACCTGTTGGATTCAAGTTTGAATCGACCTTTTCTCATTTTAGGGTAATCGATATTTATATCCCACGCGTCGTAATATGATTTTGGGTCGGAATAGACCGTCAACTTATTAAGTCCGTCTTTACTCAACTCTTTTCCGTCGGATAGATCTACCAGAGAGATTATGCTGCCGTCTTTCGCAAAACGCGCTTTCAATTTATCGTTTGCGATAAAGTCCTTCCCGCAGGAAAGTCCTTCCGTGTCTTCGTCGGAGATTTTTTCTATCGTTGCGGAAGAATATCCCGACACGCTAGCCTTGTACCATTCTTCCCCTACTTTCAGATATTCCGTTCTGTCGAAATCTATCGTATTTACAACGCCTTTTTCGCGTAGCGCGGGCAATTTTTTGAGCGCTTCGTCAATCATAGAATTGACCTGCTCATACATTACGGCGTATCTTGCCACCGATTCGTCGTAAACTCTCTTTATAGACGAACCTGGTATAATATCGTGGAATTGATACAGCAAGACTTCCTTCCATATATCTTCCAATTCGGGATAATCGCAATCTGCGTTCTCTACCTTTGCCAACGCTATAAGCCATTCCAAAGTATGCAGAGCGTTTTCCATTAGTCTATTATATAACTTACTGTTGGACTGAGAAGTATAAGTTCCCTGATGTTTTTCCAAATACAGTTCCCCTTCGTAAGTGGGTATTACTTCCGCGTATTCGTTTTTCAAATCTTCGAAAAGATCGACGGCATGCCGTCTTACGACCTTATCCAAACCTTTGCAATTCGTCTGTCTGTCCAACAGTTCCAACGGCGCTTCGCCGGGACCGCCGCCGCCGTCGCCTATTCCGTATATCAACAGCGCTTTACCTATCTCTTTAGCCTGCGGATTTCCTTTATCCGATTTCGTTATTGCCATAGGAGTGGCGGTGGAATTGTAATTGCCCTGCGGGGCCATGTGCGAAAGCACTTCGCTGCCGTCTATGCCTTTCCATACGAATGTCTTGTACGGGAATTTATTCTGCATATTCCACGTGAGTTTTATTGTCATAAAATACTCTCTGCCGCACTTTCTTATGATTTGCGGCAAAGACGCGGGATAACCGAACACGTCCGGTAGCCAAACGACTTTACAGCGCTTGCCGAACTCGTCTTCAAAAAACTTTTCTCCATATAAAAACTGTCTTATTATGGATTCTCCGCTAGGAATATTGCAATCGTTTTCCGTCCACATTCCGCCTTGCAATTCCATTCGACCGTTGGCGACCGCTTGCTTTACTCTCTCATAAAGTTCGGGCGCTTCTTCCTTTACCCACTGAAACAACTGCGCTTGCGAAGCGCCAAATTTATAATTAGGATATTTATCCATATTATTCAAAGCGGTCGCAAAAGTACGGACGCCCTTTCTCTTAGTTTCTCTTATAGGCCAAAGCCAAGCGAGATCGATATGAGCGTGTCCTATCGCCGTATATTCGGTACATTCGCAATCTATCGGAGTCGAAATAATTTTAGTCAAAAATTCATGAGCCTGCGTCCAACTTTTGCGGGCAATCTTATAACTGCGAGACAAAGCCTTGTCAATCTCGGACAGTCTTTCTTTCGTAAGATTTTTATTCTGTCCGTAAGTCAGCATCAAACAAAATAATTGAAGATAATCATAATAATAAGTCAGTATCTCATCGTTGCAGATCGCTAAGTCTTTCCTTACAAGTTTGACCTGAACTCCCGACTTGTTTCTCTTTCCGTTAAATCCACCGTCAACGAGAATATCGATCTTCTCTCCGCCTTCCGCGCAATTAAACAAGTCAACGACCTGCTTGCCCTTAGCCGACTGAACAAGATCTATCCCGTCAAGCACTTGCGTGATACCTTGCTTTATCTTACCGTCGATATACGCAACGCCTTCGCCCTGTATATTTATCAGCGCGACTATGTGTTTACCTTTACATTCTTCAGGAATTTCGCCTCTAAATCTAAACCATCCGCAATCAAAATCGCTACCCCAAACGGAGCCTGTCTTGAACGGAGAAAACTTCGCCTTATCTATTTGGCTTTTGGGAATAGGTTCTTTACTCAACGCCGCTTCGCACGACATTCTAGCGACAACTTCATATATTTTCTTTCTTATAGAAATCAATCTAGTCAAATGAATAGGATACAAAGCCGCTCTTTCCAACATAAACCATCCCTCGTACTTGTTCCGCCGTATATTCCCGCGCGGAAATTCTTATTCATATTATAACCGATTATTCTCTTCCCTGTCAATAGAGATTATAATTAAAATTCAACCGTTTTATCCATAAACTTTTTATATGCTACATATTCTTGTTTCATAATTTTTTCGCATACGAAAATTTACGTTATTTTATCTTTGAATTTTCAAAAACGTATTGACTTTTCATATTTTCAAATTTATACTGAACTTATAAAAACAACGATAAAGGGAGAAAAAACTATGAAAAAAGCATTTTCCGTAATAGCCGTAGCGCTGGTTGTCGCATTGCTCTGCGCGAGTTTTGCGGGTTGCGCAGGCAGTCAAAACGGCGAAATACAAGAAGTAGATTATTCGCTTGTTCTTAAAGATTATCTCAAA
>JAIEEW010000141.1 GCA_029067255.1 Clostridia bacterium
TCTTCATTACGGTTGAAGTCAAGAATTTGAGAGAGGTGTCCCGATTCGTATCCTAAAAACTTTCTACAATGAGAGATATCGTTTCGACCGCTACGCATTTCATACTCAAAAAGTATAAGACCGAGGGTGTGATTTTGGACGACGGCGACGGAGAAGAAAAGCGACAAGTAATATTATGAACTATGAAAAATATTTGAGCAAAACGGTTACGGCGATACCGCCGTCGGGAATAAGGAAATTTTTCGACGTTGCCGAAAAATACAAGGACGTTATCTCGCTCGGAGTGGGCGAGCCTGATTTCGACACGCCATGGTGCGCTAGAGAAGCGGGCATAAAAAGCGTTCAGAAGGGCATAACGCAGTATACAAGCAACAGCGGACTTCCCGTTTTGAGAGAAATGATATCAAAATATCTTCAAGATAGATTTGGCGTCGAATACGATCCTATGACCGAAATATTTATTACGGTAGGAGCGAGCGAAGCGATTTATTTGGCATTGAGAGCGATAATAAACGACGGAGACGAGATAATCGTTCCCGAACCCAGTTACGTTTCGTATATGCCCAGCGTCGCTATTTGCGGCGGAACAGCGGTTCACGCAAAGTGCTACGTCGAAGACGAATTCAGGTTGACTGCCCAAAATCTTGAAAAAGTGATAACGAAAAAGACCAAAGCGTTGATACTTCCGTATCCGAACAATCCTACCGGCGCGGTGATGCTAAGAGAAAATCTTGAAGAGATTGCTCGCGTTGTGAAAAAACACGATTTGCTGGTACTAAGCGACGAGATATACTGCGAACTCACTTACGGAGACAAGAGACATACCTGTTTTTCCGAAATCGACGGAATGAAGGAGCGTACGGTACTTATCAACGGTTTTAGCAAAGCGTTTGCTATGACAGGCTGGCGCGTGGGATACGCTTGCGCTCCCAACGCGATTTTCAAGCAGATGTTGAAAATACATCAGTACATAATAATGTGCGCTTCGACCAACGCTCAGTACGCTGCGATAGGCGCGCTTAAAGGCGCTTTTGAAGAAGACTTTGCAGAGATGAAAAAAATGGTAGAAGAATACGATATAAGAAGACGTTTTCTCGTATCGCGATTGAACGCTATGGGTTTGACCTGTTTTGAACCGAAGGGAGCGTTTTACGTATTCCCGTGCGTCAAGTCTACGGGTATGAGCGGAGAAGAATTTGCCAACAGACTTCTTGAAGAAGGCAAAGTCGCAGTAGTACCCGGCGACGCTTTCGGCGAAAGCGGTAAAGATTTTATCCGTATCAGTTATGCGTATTCTCTCAATAAATTGCAAAAGGCGATGGACAGAATTGAAGAATTTCTTGCAAAATATAAAACACATACTAACTGATCTTATAATATCAACATAATAATTATATATACGATAAACTTAACCGCCGTCTTAATAACTAAGACGGCGGAATATTTTTATACTATCTCTTAATTAATAACGGCGTCAGTCTTCAAGTCCTATCAGATAGTCCGCGCTTACGCTAAAATAAACGCATATTTTTTTGAGTATATCTATCGACGGTTCGCGTATGCCTTGCTCATAGTGCGCGTACGCGCTTATGGTCATTCCCAGAGCATGAGATACTTCCCGTATTGTTTTTCCGGCTTCAATTCTTACCAGTTTTAATCTTTCGTGCATATATAAATTTTAGTACAATCTGTACAATTTATACTTGACATTGTACAAACTGTACACTATAATATAGGTGATATAAACGTATTGTTATAAACAAAATACATTTTACAATGGAAAGTATACAATAATCATGGCAACGGATGCGGACGGTAACGTTAGTTATTTCGCTCACTGGCTGGAGCGTCAGACTTACTGATTTTGACTTTATCATAATATAAAAAGAAGAGCGATTTGCTCTTCTTTTTATATATAAATATAGACATTTTAAAAAATTTTAATATTATTTTAATATTTTCGCGAAAAAATCGGCTAAAATCTTGATATAATACAAATATCTGTGATATAAGT
>JAIEEW010000142.1 GCA_029067255.1 Clostridia bacterium
TTTTTCCTTAAAATCTTTCGTCGCTGCCGTCTTCGCTTTTCTCTTCGTCGGATAATCTATCGTCGGAAAGGATGATCTCGCTACCCATAGTTGGTTGCGGTACCAGTCTTGCTTTTCGAAGAGCGAGAATTATCGGCGGAACTATGACCGTAAAGGATATGATTTCTATCAAAAAGTTTATTCCAAACCACGTAAGTATGTATTCTATACTTATTTTGGTGCCGTTTGTAAGTATTTTACCGTTGTAGAGCAACACTGCGAAAAATCCGCAAAAGAACGTATTTACCACTACTCCGACCGCCGTACTTGCCGCGCTGATAGCGCTGTCTTTGGCGTAAATTTGAGCGGTATTGACAAGATTGCGCGTTCCGTTGGCGTCTATCTTATATTTTGGATGCAGAAAGGCTTTTCTCAGTCCGTATCCCATAAAATAACTCGCTACGCCTATAAGTATTCTCGGAACCATACATACCAAAGGATTTTGCCATATAGCAGCCATCGGACTTGCCGCTTTGGTCGAATACCATGCGATTTGATTTATCGTCGCCATAAGTACGGCAAGCGAAATCGTCATTTTGAAATCGTAACCTTGCGCTACTATAAGCAAAGGCAAGATCATAAACGCCAGAGTTACGCCGCCCGGTATGGGAATAGGCTGAAAACAGAAAAAGATCGTCAGCGCAAGCATTAGCGCCATGATTGCAAGATTCTTCGATCTGCGCGATTGCGGATTGTCGCCCGCTCTTGAATTGTTCATAAAACACCTCGATTGAGTTCCTTACGGATACCCATCTTGTTTTAAGGACTAAGTCCAAAACAAAATATATTTTTATTTGGATATACGGTCTTATAAAGTACCGCTATCCGTTTTTATTATACATAATGGAAATTCACTTTTCAAGTGATTTGATAAAATATTTTGTTCTTAAAACATTATGCCGGATATAAGACACATCAAATAAACATACCAAATGAGATTAACTTGCCAAAATATCATAGAAATACAGTCTTCTTTAATAAGAATAATAAATATCGCCACGCTGAGCAAAGATTGCAAAGCGAGAACTATAAATCCCGCTAAAACAGAATGGAACGTAAAGAAGCACATACACCAAATTATATTCAAAATTCCCAAAATACATATAGGAATCAAAACGTAAAGATAATATTTATAAAACACAGTACGCGCAATCACAGTAATATTGATTATATATACTATGCTCCACGCAACCGTCATACCTATCGGCGGCAATGCTATCGCAGGCAAATCGAGTTGGAAATACCACTCGTCAACTCTTATAAAGTACGAACTAAGCGAAGCATAGATAAGCACTATACCCATAGCGATAGCAATACTCCACAACCATTTTATCTTCGACATATTAAATAATATGTTACAATATTTTTATTTATGTTAATTGCTTAACCGCGCGACAAACTCATTGACAAAATTCCTTCGCTGTGCTACGATAAATTTATGCAAAAATACAATTTCCTGACATGGTGGTTGAGTTTTTCAATAAAGCCGCTACCCTATAAAATTTTCAAAAGCGTAATTACTTCAGTTGTATTTATAATCTGGGTGGCTTTTGTTGCAGTGTTCAGCGATTTGTACTGGCAGTTTACGCTATATATTTTTCTACCTGTATTTATAATCGATACTGTTTGGGAAATAATCAATTTCACAAACTATCAAAAAAAATACAAAAAGCATTTAGAAGAAAGCAAAGAGAGTTGAAATCAACTCTCTTTTCGATTTTTTGAAAGGTCTTTCTTTTATTCGTTGCTAGTCATAATATTTAAAACTGCGGACATATTCTGTAAAATAGGAATGACATACGTATTGCTTGTGGTCAATATTTATATATTTTGAATATACAGTGATAACAATGTTTCTTCCGTCTGTTGTTTGAATATGTACACCGTTTGCTCCACCGCCATAACCTTCGTTATCTCTTTCAAATTTAGAACTTTTGAACTCTTTCAATATATAATCAATTTGCTCTTCATTCATAACAAATCTCTTTGTAGGAAAATCGGGTTTTGACCAATCACTTGCTGTGATGTATATAGATTCGATATCTTCTTTATCTAAATCCAAAAGTTCATCCCCCGATTTCCATCTTACGTTGTAAGATACAAGTATTGACGACAGAACGATGACTATTACCGTCATTATTGAAAATAGTATCCATCCGAGTTTTGTTTTCATAATATAATCTCCTTATTAAAATCCGCTTATTTTAATGCTCATACAACCAATATTGTCATGATATCCATAATTCAACCATCTTAAATTATGATTCCAAGTATCTGCAACATAAATGAAATCCCATCCTGACTTATAACTTACTGCTCCTATAGCCAAAATAATATGTCCTATTATTTCCCCCCTTGATAGCCCCTCATATCTATATGCTACTAATTTACCGTTATTAATATCATTATAAATATAAGACAAACTATTTA
>JAIEEW010000143.1 GCA_029067255.1 Clostridia bacterium
TAAAGTTTTATAATCAAATAGAACTTTAAGATAACTATTTTTAATAATTTTATTGTTCAAATAAAGGAATGGCGACGGCAGTATGTAAAGGAAGGTAATAAGAATGGCTAAAAAATATGTAATTAAGAATGGTAATCTTTTGGTTAAGTCGATTGATTCACGTTGTGTAGATTTTACGTTTAAGGTTAATAGCGCTAAAACTTTTTCAAGTGAGGCAAAGGCTTGGAAAGAGTGTGATTGTTTGAATAAAGTATATTCAAAGTTTTGCGCGGAAAAAGGAAAAAAATTCGTCGTTTTGCCTAGTCATTTATACTTTAAGGAGTAAAAAGTGAGGTAATGAGCGTATGGAATTTTTTTGTAGCGGTCAACGCATTGAAATTGTAGCAGTTTACGATTGGTTTGACGTTTATGTTAACAATACTATGGTTTTGAAACATATAAGCGAGAAAGACGTGAATGATATTATCTGTGCGATTGAGCAAAGTGAGAGGAGCAAGAATGGAGAACGGAACGAAAAAGTACATTGAAACGGTCAAATACCTTGAAAAGTTGTACGACTACTGCAACGAAAAGTTGTTTAACGGCGAACTTATAAAGCCTGTAATCACAGTGCAACGTGACGAGCGCAATAAAACAAATGGTTGGTGGTCGGTCAAAAAGGTTTGGAAAGAGAACGACAAGGACGAGGGCGAACACGAACTGAATATTACGGCGCAATCACTCAACCGCCCAATTAAACAAATTGCCGAAACTATGATACACGAAATGTGCCACCAATACGCAAGCGTACACAATATGCAAGATACTTCCCGAGCAGGCAATTATCATAATAAATTATTTAAGAAAATTGCCGAAACACACGGTTTGACGGTTGAGTGTATGCAAACTGTTGGTTGGTCGCATACGGAATTGACAAGTAAGACTGCGGAACTTATAACGGAATTTGTCAAGGACTTCCCTTGCAACGTTATTTACCGCTTACCTGTAATGAAAGGTCAAAGCGTCAAAAGTTCGAGTACACGTAAATATGTTTGTCCGTGTTGTGGACTTTCGGTAAGGGCGACAAAGGCGGTAAATATAATGTGTGTTGACTGCAATACGTTTTTGCAAGAGGAATAGGACAATGGAAAAACTATATGGTGTTTTTTGCAATAACTCAATGAGGGGTTTCCCAATTTGGTGTAAAACGGAAAAACGTGCAAATGAACTTCTTGAAGTTTTTGTTGCACTTGAACGTGGTCGTAATGGCAAAGATACTTTTTCTGTTGTATGTAAAGAAACGGAAAAAGTAAGAGACTTTTGTCTTGGCTGTTTCCCCGAAGAAATAAAAGCGGTGTTTTGTAAGCACGACGGTTGTATTAAGTATTGCAATTCGCTTGGTATGGATGGTTCTTGTATGGGTCATTACAATTGTTGCGAGAATGCTGTTTCTATGGTAGTTGAAAGAAACGGTGTCAGTCGATTTTTAGCATTATAATATGGGAACGTGCGTAGTGGTAAGCGCGCACATATAAAACGGTTTTCCACCCTCAAAAGAGCCGTTAAAGTATGTGAGGGGCAAGTTCAATTCTTGTCGTTCCCACCACTAAAAAAATACGCGTGCCGTATGCGACAAGCGGTAAAGGAAAAATATTATGGCAAACGAAAAGAAAGCAAAGGCAACTGAAATCGTAGAAAGCACGACCACGGCGGAAGTATCGGCAACGACCGAAAAAAGACTTGTGGTAGAGCGTGAAAAGTTCATTGCGAAAGACGGTCGAGAGATGTGGGGTTACGCTGTACACGGAAAAGTACGCGGACGTGATACAAAAGTAGACTTCAACGCTTACGATCAAGGCGGATATGAAGTGTTGGATATGGTATTTGACATTAAGCCTACTGCTGACCTTTTGATGCGTGAAGAAAGTATGACGGACGGCGATACTGGCGAAATTCGTAAATATATGATTTACGAAGTTAAGAATATTGACGAGGACGGCGACGAGATTTCTTGCCGTATCAAGCCTGCAAGAGATAGCGACAAATCAATACTTGCCTATTTGTTGAAGAAATTAAATAGACAAACGGCATAAGTATATAAATTGAATATATAAAAAAGGGGGTGGTGTATAACTATCCCCTTTTATGCTTTTTAGACGGTTGAATAAAGATAACGAAATATAGCGAGGAAATGGAAAATGGTAATGAGGAACTTTATTGAAGTGACGAACTTTGACGACGGTGCGAACGTGTTAGTACCTATTGACAAGATAATGGGCATTGTGTGCGACAGCGACGGTAGCGTATTTATTGAAATGGGAACGGATAACGGAACTGTGTCGTCAGGTATTCTTGTAATTGAGAGTTACGACGAAATTAAGAATAAATTAAAAACAAGTGAGGTATAAGTTTATGGCGAAAAATAAGAAACGTAAAAAGTTTGCAGTATCACGACGTTATGCTTATCATAATAAACGATTAAATGATAGAAACATTTCAGAGAACAAGCGTATCTATTCCAAGCAATGGATAGATGGCTATAATGATCCTTATGTAAAAACAAACTATGACGCGGTTTGTGACGAAATACAGCGTAGTAAAGGCAAAATATCAAGAAACTATTCCATTGTTTTAAATGGCTATAAAAACGGCTTGAAAGCACGACTTAAAGAAAAATAATACTTGAGGTAAATAAAATGAACGAATTAAAAAGACATAAAAAAAGTGACAAAGTAAGATGGGTGCTAACAGGCATTACCCTTTTTCTTGTAATTATAATGATTACCGGCATTTGCTTGCAACTATTTGGCGTAGGCAAACAAAAGCCGTCCGAGTGGTTTGGAAAAAATGATCAAACTAACCTATGCACCGTTCTAATTGAATTTGATCCAAATTGTACAGGATCAGGTTCATATTCGGTCTGTTTTGCTGATAATGATTTATGTGAAAAAATAGATAAAGATAATGAAAAATTGGACTTTTCTTTCATTCTTATAATTGAACATACAGAAAAGTTGGAGTATCGCTTGGCAGATCCTAGCCACTACCAAGATTCTGACGAGTATCTTTCAATAAAGGAATATGAAAAAGAACAAAATAAATATATTGTTACTTTTCTTTCTGAAAGTTTAGGTGAAGGCTATATTGAATTTTTTGCGGGCGAAGAACGTATGGCAATTTTTTTTAACATTATTGGCGAAAACTTTACTTTTGTTAAAAACGGTCAAGTTCTGTAAGAGGTGAAATTATGAAAAAAATAGTAAGTATAATCTGCATTTTGTTGGCAATCTCCCTTTTACTAACGTGCATTATGGGAATTGCTACCAACGGCTTTAAGACAAGCATAAAAGACTTGTTTAATAAAAGCAAACTTCCGTCAGGCAGTGGCATTACTGACAATAACGGCAATGAAATAGGCAGTGGCGTATATGAAATGCCGTCTGCGTTAAATTTGTCAGCAATGGCATTTGAGCAAGCAAGAGCAAATGGACAGAATTATGTTGAGTTTTCGTTGACGGCAACAGTTCTTCCTGAAGACGCAACTAATAAATTGGTAGATTGGTCTGTCGCTTGGGCTGACGGCTCTACAAGTCCTAATGTAAATGATTATTTGACGACTACTCCGATTTTTGACGGAAGCCGTAATGTTGTTATACGTTGTTATCAGGCTTTTGAGAAAGACATAAATATTACTGTTACAACAAGGGAAAATAATTGTGTTGCAACTTGTGTTGCTCATTATGTAGGAACTGCTTCAAGATTGGAGGTATCGTTTGACGGTGTACAACAAGATTCTGACGGTAATTATGTCTTTACTACTGCGACTGATTATAGTGCTAAATTAAATATAGTAAGTAGTTTAGGCGAAACAATGTCGTTAGATGGTAATTTTGAGTATTATATCGAAGATACTCCCAACGATATGGTTGGAATGGTTGAGTATAAATCAAGTTATTCAACATACGAGGGATACAAATACGAATTGGTTGGAGATGGGCCGAATGCTTCGTCTTGTATGTGGTCGGAAGTATTTAAAATGCAAAACGGCAATAGTTTTTCATTTTCAAATGGTAAATTGAATTTTAGATTTTCTGCCGTATGCGGACTAGGTAGAGTGATTAGTAGTGATGGTTCAGGAACTTCTAGCACTTCTTATGCCCCATTGACGCCCGAACGCTATGAGCAACTCTCCGATTATTATAGTAAACAAGGAACTAGTGTTCCTGGATATCAAATGCTTATGGTAAAACTTCAAACGAATGAAGATGTGTTTAAAAGACCTTTAACATTGAGAATTGTTGAAAAAAATACTAATTTGACAACTTCTATAACCTTTAAAGTTGTAAAAGCAAGCGAAGTGAATTCTGTTTCGCTATCACAATCGGAATTGACTTTTTAATTGTAAGAGGTGAATTATGACAAGATATAAAAATACTAATAAGATATTCTCTGCGTTATCCTATATCTTAATTGTTGTTGTTCTTGTCGGCGTTATCGGCGCAGTGGCTTTTTTGACTAATAATTTTACCAAGGCTCCGACGAGTTTTATTGTCGAAGTTAATGGCAAAATCATTAAAGACACTGCGGAGATTACTCCGTCTAAGACTTCCCCAACGACTTTTAAAGTATTCAATTTTTCAGGTCAGGGGTATGACGTTAAGATCATTCAGGACGTTGAAGACGATTTGCTTTTCACTTATAGTTTGAATGGCGAAGAAGTATATTTTGATATGTGCGGAGATTTTACAAAGTGTTTCAATATCCAAAAAAATGAGGACAACTTTGTAATAGATTTTTCAAGTTGTAATATGAAATCGCTTTTGTCTGCGTATCATAGTGGCTCGACTGTTTCCGGCGTTCCCAATATCCCGACAGGCAAATATTTTAGTCTATATGTAATAGATAAAAATAATAGCAGAAATCAAGTAAAAATATCATTGCTGAACATTACGGATATTGAAGTAACAGGTGTAGAAGTTCAAGGAGAATTGGACGTATGGGAACAAAGATAAAGCCATTAAATAAACTTGTAATACTATTAAGCATAATGATAGTTTTAATAACTATGATATTGTGCTTGGACGCAAATGCCGTTGCGTTTGCCGATACGTCGCTGTCGTTTGATAGCACCGACGTTTTGGACGATTTGCAAGGAATGACGATAGACGGCAAATCTTTTAATATTAATGATTATCCGACGAATTCTATTGAGACTATACAAGCAATAACTTTTGTTGAGTATTGTTATTCCCAATATGCGAATGCGTTGGGTAATTATGCTCTTTACGTTTATATATATAATCCGTCGTTGAAAAGATTAGATAACACACACGTTTTAAATAAGTTACAGTTAGCGATTGAATTTAATAATAAAGGTATGCCAAGTAAATATAAGAAGTTCAGTTTAAAGTATTGTTCAAGCACGGCTAATAGACTGTTTTATAAATACAAAATTGTAGATAGAGATAATGAAGTATTAAATTCTATTAGAAATTACGCTCAAAATAATTCAGGTAAACGGTGTTATTATGTAAGTGGAATAGAATTTGTAAGTCGTGGTAACGTAACTGCGGAAGAATATAAGATAGGAAAACAATATACATATGAGGGGTATGCCGACGGCTACGGTGATAGTACAAACTTTCCTTTAACTATGACGGCTTTTGGACTTGATACGTTGTCAACTGAAGTACACTATGCTTTTTATCGTCCGTCAGGAACTACGAGTGAATATAATTATACTCAAAATCAATTAAATAGTGTTTATTTCTCTGTTCCTAATAGTTTAATTAAGAAATACGGTGTGCTTACCGCTGTCCATATGGAATGGTACGAATACCTTACAAAAGAGATTTTTGCTTTTAGGAACGACGAGGCTATTAAAAAATTGCAAGATTATATAGGACGAAAAATAAATCAATATGACGATAATGTCAAATATGGTTTAGCGGTATGGCTTAGTGAAAACGCTTCAAGTGAGGGTGGTAATTTTGCTTCAAAAATTTATAACAATCCTCGTCCAAATAATATTTATTGTAACAATATTATTGATACAATACATTATTTATTTAATTTAGACGATTTCAATGACTCTGTAATATCAAGTGAAACAATGCTTGATTATATAAAAAATTATGATGGTAGCGGAAATAAAATAAATGACAAATACTATGAAGAATTATTCGCTACTAACGTCAGTACAGGCCGCACAAGAGGTTACAATGAAGTAAATGTACAAGCAGACGATAAATTGTCTTTGTTGAATTATACTTTTGAATCGAAATGGTGGCAACTTGGTTGGGGATCGTATGTAGATAATTCTTTTGGAGATATAGAAGGCATTACGGATATAAAAGCAAGCGATATGGTAGGTAGTAAATCTTCAATATGCTCAAAGTTATTGTTGGATGAGTCTTGTTACAATGACTTTAAAAAAGTGTATGATATGTCCATTGTGGAAGACAAGACAGTATTCCTGCTCCGCTTCGGCGTTACTGAATATACGTCAATGCCTTTGGCAGTATTGGAGAAAAGCACCTTAAACTATAAAAAAGTTGATACAAGCGGATATTGCGCACAGCAAACTGTATTTCTTGACTTAGATATAATTGACGTCACGTTTCGTTCAGAAGATACGATTACTGTTATCCCTGTTGTATCCACCCCGATAGATGCAATAGCAAATATTACTCCCCCTGTTGAAACTGAAAATGATTTATGGTGGAAAATAGTTCTTGCAGTGGTTGCTATTATTCTATTGTGTGTGATTTTTACGCCTATATTGCCGTATTTAATACAAGTTATTGTGTGGGTGATCGCACTCCCCTTTAAGTTGCTTGGTGCATTATTTAAGGGTATAAGCAAAGCCGTAAGGCGAAAATAAAATAGTGAGGTATAAAGATTATGAGTAGACGTAGACGATACATAAGAGGCAAAGTTTATATAACAAATGATAACCTTTTAGTAAAAAATAATAAGGCTGGGCGTCGTGTTGTTGCAATGAATAACGATAAGAATAATATGGCGGTACGACGCATTTCTTCTTTGTATGATAAAAATGGTAAGAAAAAAGAAAGGCTTATTCCTATAGAAAAATATCCTGATATTCCAAAGGTAAGTGGTGTCGAGGATAAAACGTTTAGAAAAACTATTAAGGGAAAGCCGATAAAAGAGAGTTTATTAAAGAAGACTAATACACGATTAAATAAATGGGATATGGATCGTATTAGGAAAGGTAAAACAAAAAAATAGAGGGCTACAATTTTCATTGTCCCCTCTTCAAATGCAATTGCATTTGGGGTCGGAACTTGCCGACAACTATATTATAATGGATGGTTTGGCATAAGTCAATATATTTTAATAAAAAAATAAAGTTGAAAGTACACTTTCAAAAAGGAACGATAACGACAATGAGAGATACGGTAAATTTGATTAAAACGCAAGAGCAATATGAGAGTTTAAAAACTCTATGCGCCAACGAATTGGGAATGAATACGGATAACGTGGATATAGGACTTATAGCAGATATAGGCGACGGAAAATACAAAGTAAAGGTAATGTGCAAACATAGTCATCTATACGCAATGATATATGACGGAAAAAGGATAACGGAATATGCGAGGTTGATACGATAATGAAAACGCTTAAAAGAATATTAAACGTTATACTTGGTATAGTGGTGTTAGCGATTGCGGGTTATTTTATTTATACAGGAGTACGGCTATGAACGACGCTAACAGAAACGAAAAAAGACGGTTTAATTATCGTCATATAATTTGTGTAATGATAACGCTTGGTTGCTTGGCTTGTTCGGTGTTCCTTTATTCGGGTGCGCTTGGTAGAATTATTGAGGGCGGACGTGATTCTGGGCTTTCTATTGCCTATTATTTTTGTGAAATGTTTGGTATTGAGCATAATATCACGCCAACTGTAAATGACTTACCAAAGATACCATTTTTTGACTTTACGCAATCTTCCGTTCCGTCAACTCCTCTCCCTGACACGGCTGACGGCTTTAAAACAAATTGGTCGGCATATTGGCAGTTGTGGGCTACAAAAGGTAATATTATGGGGTATTTGTCATTCCTTGGCGACGGACTCTATACGCTTTGTAAGGTACTTATAATCATATTACCACTTATATTCGGTTTATATTTGTACTTAAAAAGATACTTAAAAGTAGTAAACAACGATTACAACAAAGACAGCCGTCTGCTAAAAATGTTCAAGTTGCTTACGGCTCATACATACTCCCCCATTAAAAGGTTTGTCATAGGGCTTTGGACTTTTATAAAAGAGCATAAGCCGTATGTCATAGCGTGGGGCTTTATATGGGCATTTAACTTCAATCTAATTGCAATCGTACTTGAATTTTTAGCATATTACTTTTACTTTGTTGTATCTTTTGACGTAGTAAGCATATATCGACAAGTGTATAAACTGTTTCTTGATCTGTCAGTACCGTTCAAGACTATACCTATATGGACGTGGACAATGATAGGGTTTGCGTGGTTTGACAACTTCCGCAAACGAATAGCGTATGCAACTCTAAATCATTACGAAATGCGTAATCGTGGCTTTGTTAACGCTCGTCCTATCGTATTTATGACGTGTGGAACAATGGGAAAGAAAAAGACAACGACTATTACGGATATGGCACTTTCACAAGAAATAATGTTCCGTGATCAAGCGTTGGAAAAGTTGCTTGAAAACGACTTAAAGTTTCCATACTTTCCTTGGATAAATTTGGAAAATGAGTTAAAACGTGCAATGCAATACCACGAAGTATATAATCTTGCGACGGTGCGAAAGTTCGTCTATAAAAAGGCTATAAGGTGGCAAAAGACGAAAACGCAAAGTAAACTTTTTGATTATGAATATGAACGCTATGGGTTTACTTACGACGATAAATTGAAAATTGTCAACGTGTGGGAAGTAATTGAGAATTACGCTCAACTATACTTTATCTATATAATACAATCGTCGTTAATTATCTCTAATTACTCTATACGTGTGGACGCTGTTTTAAGCGATTTAGGCAACTTCCCTGTGTGGAATAGCGATTTTTTCAAGCGTGATAGTAGGCTTATAGATAGTTATTCTCGCCATTCCCATATCTTAGACTTTGACAGTCTACGGCTTGGGCGTAAAGTTGTTGAAAATAACATAAACGCAAACAATTTTGAGTTTGGTGTCGTAGTTATTACAGAAGTTGGAAAAGAACGTGGTAATAACCTTGAATTGCAAGAAAAGAAAAAGAAAGACGTTGACGCAAATCAAAAAAATGACTTGTTCAATAGTTGGCTTAAAATGGTACGCCACTCCGCCACCGTAGACAACTTCCCTTTTGTAAGGGTAATCGTTGACGAGCAACGTCCTGAAAGTTGGGGTGCGGACGCTCGTGATTTATGCGAAATCGTACATATACGCGAAAGCGGAGATACACGACTTGCAATGCCTTTCTTCTCACTTGCTGAATTGCTATACGACTGGATACTTGTCAAGTTTTCAAGGCTATATTATCAATATAGATATGTGCGTAGTGATAAGACTGTGCCTATGTATGCGCTCAAAGCGTTTACAGCGAAAGTAGACCACTATTATAGGCGAATATATAATCGTTTTGGATACTGCCGTTTGCAAGTCCAAACCGAAAGCGGAACTCAAGACGGACAGCGTGACGAAAACAAATACTATTTAATGCCTAAAAAGATTTATAGTAAGCGTTTTTCCACTGACTGTTATTCGGATTATTTTACGGAAAAAGCGTTACTCTCTCCCATCGGTATCGACGATTTGAGGGAATACGAAACCGAAAAAGCGACGTTTAGCGAACTTCGCTTACAAAATAGTTATTTTGTCAATGACCTATTAAATGGCTTGACTGATAATAAAAAATAAAATATGTGAGGTAAAAAAATATGTTTAATTTAGCGGACAAAATTAAGTACTACAAACGAAGATTTGTGCTTGACGACGATAATAAGCGTGGTTACGCTAGGGGTTTTGTCAATGGTGCTAGTGTAAATCATACGAAAGCGCATAATATTGACGATAAGAAAGAATTATTGTTGTCATATCGTGAATTAAAAAAAGCGAAAAATGCTGACGATAGGCGTATTATACTTGCCGATATTTGCTATTTGAAAGGCTGTTTGCAGGGTTATAATGAAAAAATGAAAAACGATAAAAAATAGTAGGTGTTATCCTTTTAGATTGCGGAGGCAAAAAAGAAAATGCAATACATAATAAAGCAAGTGAACGGTTTTCCGTAGCACAATGCAAAGACGAAAATGCAACTGGAAAGGTGCCATCCTTTTGAGTTGCTTTCGGCAGGGCAAAAGTAATACGGAAAATGCGAACTGTCAAGCACACCGTGAAATAAAAGCGTAGCGATTATGTCGCGAAAGGTGCTTTACAGTATGCAAGTAAACGACGATAGAGGTAAAAACTATGGAATATGCAAATTTGATACCTATTGAGAATATGACTGGTTGTCCATTCCCATTTTTTAATGAGACTACTCTGCCTACGGAAACATATTATAAGGTTTACAATGACGGCGGACATTATATCGCAACACGTATTTGTCGCAGTCAAGCGAAATCAAAATCGCAAAACAATGCGCAACGTGAGGACATAGACATA
>JAIEEW010000144.1 GCA_029067255.1 Clostridia bacterium
CGTACATCCAGTACGAGACGGTTCGAAAAAGGTATATCGACGAAAAATCTAACACCTTACTTTCCGCCTTTTTGCTTATCCGTCGAACTTCTTTTATTTAGTTATTCTTTTGATACCGCCAACAAGCGTTTTATTGTTTAATAGGATTACAATTTAGATTAGATTCTTCGACTGCGCTCAGAATGACGGGAGAGAGAACAAATCTTGAAAACTCTACCCGTCATTAGTAATTATACGAGAATTAGTTTGAAAGGATATAATAAAACAAGGTAATGCCTTTTCTATAATTATCTTAAGAGTACAGAGAAATGATTCTTTACCCGTCATATTGAGCGAAGCGATAGCGAAGTCGAAATATCTAAATATAATAACAATCCGTATGGAAGTCCGACTAAAATCGGAGCGAAGCAGAGATTTTATGTTTGATTTAGTTCTAGTATGTCGTAGACTATTATTTTAAGCGAAGGCGGGCAGTTGTTGATATTTGGGTGGAATAATACATGAAAATTGAAATTTAATTGAAAAGGAAATAATTTTGTTGAAGATGTATTAGGTGTTGGAACTTTAATTTGTGTAGATTTCAATAGAAAGTTTAGTAGTAGAGATGGGCGGTTGGTTTTACAGTGAGAGATGGGGGTGCGTTTAGGCTAAATTGCTTTTTCTTCGTACATATCGTATTCGGTAAGCATACTGTTGTAGCAACCGAGATGATAGAAGAATGTTGATTGCTTCATAGAGAGAAGTTCTAGCGCTTCCGGAAGAGTTATTCGCCTGTTATTGTAGTCTTCCACCACTTGTATAAAATCGGGCGAGTAGGCTTTTTTCGGCCTTCCAAAGCGAGTGCCGGACTGCTTTGCAAGCGCGATTCCTTCTGCTTGTCGGGTGCGTATGTTAGAGCGTTCGTTTTCTGCTACGAAGGAGAGAACTTGAAGCACTATATCGGCAATAAATTTTCCGACAAGGTTGTCCGCTTTTTCTCTTGTGTCGAGAAGAGGCATATCCAAAACGACTATGTTTGCGCCGATTTTGTGAGTGATTTTGCTCCACTCGGAAATGATCGCTTCATAGTTGCGCCCTAGTCTGTCAATAGACTTAATGACGAGAAGATCGCCTTCTCGCAGTCTTCGAACAAGACGGATGTACTGCTTTCTTTCGAAGTCTTTACCGCTTTGTTTGTCGCAGTAAATTTGCTTTTCGGGAATCCCGAATTTGATTAGATCTTGAATTTGTCTGCCAGGATTTTGGTCTGATGACGATACCCTAGCATAACCGTATTGATTCATTCAAAATACCCCCTAAAAATGAATTCATAGATTAAGAATACCAAAATTTTGGAAAAAAATATAGAGTTTTGACAAAAAAAATCGACAAATTCCAAAAAAAGTGTACTTTTCCTGACCGCGTTTTTTGTATCATAATTCGACACTGTCAGACATTATAATACATATATATTATACTAAATGGCTTTGTCGAATTCAAGAGAATCCAGTCAGGAAAAGTACACTTTTACTGACTAATGGGAATTTAGGGTAAAATGGATATACGGAAGAGAAAAATTAAAGGCATTTTTGTCTTGTCTGTGTTGGTTATTTTATGCTTGTGTGTGGCGAGCGTATTGAGTATGTTTGCTTTAGACCGTAAAGCGGAAGCAGTATCGTCGGGAGTAACGACTACTAATATAGGAGAGTTATTAGTAGACAATTACGCTACAAGAGCGGATAAAATGGTCTTCAACGGCAGTAATTTGGAACTGCTATACAAGCAGATGACAGGAATCCCCAATGCGTCGTATGATGATGTTGTAACCGCTGCGAAAGAGAAGAAGACTAGCGCGGATTTTAGAAGTACGAAAAACACTCAGACGGGCGGCAAGTTAATAACGATTATAATAGACGGTATTGTGTGGAACGCAGTGTATTTGTCTACAAACAACTCAGGCGAACCAATCTTGACGTTATGGCAAGCGAATTCAAGCGTTATGGCTAAGTGGAATTATCATGCTGACGATGCAAACACTACTATACCGTCAAATATGTACGGCACGAGCATGATAAGAAATATTACGCTGAACGCAGGCGGCACTTACTATACGAGCAATACGGGAAGCGGGGCGACAACTGTTCCGCAAGATTCCAATAACACTTACGCGAAATTTACCATGGACAGTGTAACGGGAAGTCTGACTGCATTTATAGACAAGCCTGCAAACGTAAGTTGGCAGGCAGATGAAATATCTCACAAAGTCAACAACTATCCATACGATTTCAACAACGACGCATACGGCGACGTAGGCTCGAGTGTTAAAATGTATGCTGGAATGGTAAATTTTTATGGAAAGACAGATTATTCTGCATGGGCAAACGATTATATTTGGTTGCCGTCAATGACAGAAGCAGGTTGGGCCGAAGATACTTATATTGCGAAAGGAATATGGGATACTTCCGCGTCAGAGAGAGGAAACGCTGGCGGAGATTCCTGGCTTCGTTCTGCTGGTGGTAACTACTCTCATGCCTTCTCGCTTTTAGCAAACGGATCTAATAATATATACGAAGCCGCCACGAACTCACTTGCTGTGCGCCCCGCGTTTCACTTAAACTTAAAGAAAGCGGAAGAAGCGTCCAACGCTATTGCGGTTCCGCCAGAAACTTTGGAATCTGTCTACGATACAAACGTGGTAGACCTTACAAGCGAAAGTTGGTATTCAGACAATATCAAGAA
>JAIEEW010000145.1 GCA_029067255.1 Clostridia bacterium
TAGGCTCGTCAAAACACAAAATCTGCGGTTGAAGCATCAACGCTCTTGCGATCGCCACTCTCTGTTGCTGACCGCCGGAAAGTTCGCACGGATAAGCGGACAGTTTATCTTCCAGACCTACTCTTGTCAACAGTTCTTGCGCCCGTTTATTTATGTGAGCCACGGAAGAATACGCCGATTTCTTGCCTTCTTTCCTTTGATCTTTCAAATCTTTTTCGTATTTGAGTTTTGCCGGCAACGTAAGGTTTTTGAGTACGTTGTAGTGCGGGAAAAGATTGAAGGATTGAAATACCATTCCGAATTTTAATCTCTGCGCGTCTATCTGTTTTCGCTGTTGTCTGCTTACCTTTATAGGTTTGACTTTTTTCTTTTTGGCTTTATTTGCCAACTCGCCGTCAACGGCGCCTATACTACTATCCTGCGAATTGGAAAGCGGAGCGAGCACAGGATCATCTGCGGTTACGCCAACTTGCGCAGCGCTGAAATCAACGCTGAATATATTTTCGCCGTCAAGATATATTTCCGCTTTATCGGGAACTTCGAGAAAGTTAAGACAGCGAAGCAAAGTAGTCTTACCGCTTCCCGACGAGCCGATTATCGCAAGTACCTGCCCTTCTTCGAGATCGAAATCTATGCCTTTTAATACCTTGTTGTCGCCGAAACTTTTATATACGTTTTTTACGCTGAAAAATGCCATACCGCCACCTCACGCCCTGTAATAGTTCATCTTCTTTTCAAGCCATTTGAAGAAGAGCGTCAATACGCCTATCATAGCCAAATAGAAAACGCCTGTATAGAACAACGGCCACAACAGACCTTTTGTAGAAACGATTTTTTGCGCCGTAAGAATTATTTCGCCCAAACCTATGATGTTGGCGAGCGAAGTATCTTTGACGAGTGTGATAACTTCGTTGCTCATCGCGGGAGTTATCTTCTTTGCGACTTGCGGAAAGATTATCAAACGGTTGGTCTGCATCCTGCTCATTCCCAGCACCTTGCCCGCTTCGTACTGACCGACGGGCATTGCCAAAATACCGCCCCTGTAAATCTCTGCGAAATACACAGCGTAATTTATCACAAACGCTATGAGCGCGGCAAAAAATCTTTCATGGAAGGGCAAATTGAAGAGAAGTCCCGGCGCGTACATAACGACTATGACCTGCAACATCAGCGGCGTTCCCCTGATTACCCAAATAAACACTCCGGTAACCGCTTTCAACGGTTTGAATTTACTCATCGCGCAAGCGCAAATTACCATACCCAACGGTATGGCAATTATAAGCGTTGCAAAAAACAACCCCAAAGTGTATTTGCTTGCTTCAAGAAACAATTTGTTTACTTGTATAAACTGTTCCATATCAGCCTTCGTAAGCCATAGGCGCAAATATCGTGCAACCTACGACAAAGTATCCCCTTTCTTCGATTTTGTTCCAACCCGCTTTTTCTTCGTCGCTAAGGCTGTCCCATTTGGACGTGTAATTAAGTTTGATTATCTGATCTTCAACTCCGTACTTTTTAGCGATCTCGTCGACGGTTCCGTCTTCTTGCAATTTCATTATTGCGCTGCACAACTTATCAATCGCTCCGACGTTGCCTTTCTTCGCGCCTATTCCGTAAGTTTCTTCGGTAAGAGTTACGGTATAAGTAAGATCGGAAAACGACGAATGCGACGTGCTGTAAAAATTAGCGAGCAAAAGATCTACGATAGCGATATCGCTGCTGCCTGACAAAACGTCCGTCATTGCAATCATTTGGGATTCCACGTCCGTTCCCTTATATCCGTTTTCAGTAGCGATATCTTCTCCCGCGCTTCCGCTTTCATAGACAAACTTAGCGTCTTTTATAGCGTCGAGAGTATTGTATTTGTCCGCATTCTCTTTTTTGACCACGCACACCTGCGCGTTGTTCATATACGGATCAGTAATTTCCATTTCTTTTTTAAGATCTTCAAGTATAGTCATACCGTTCCATGCGAAATCAATATTTCCGGATTTTAATTCAATAATTTTATTTTTCCATTTGATTTCAAGGAATTTGACTTCCACGCCGAGTTCCTTTGCGACAGCCTTTGCAAGATCTACGTCGTAACCTTGAAGAGTTTCGTAATCAAGGTATTTCTGACAGCCTGCAAACGCGAATACGCTTACAAGAACCAGCGAACACAGCAATGCCGCTACGATAATTTTCTTTTTCATTTTATGCTCCTTTTACCCGCAAAATCGAGCGGGCGATTTGATTCGGTATCGACATTATACTTTATTTCGATAAAGTTGTAAAGTGTTTTGGCGATATTTTTGAAAATTACTTCCGCGACATTTTTAAGCGATATAAAAAACCCCGCGCGTTAGACGTACGGGGTTTTGTAATTGTTAACTCTTTTGAAAGCGAAGAAATTTTCGCTCTAGATCGCAACGACTGTATTAATAATTGAGAGTCGCGTGGATCTTAGTCTTGAAGTCGCCTTCGTTGTAACTGATTTCGATAGATTCAAGTCTATTGTTTTCGATATTAGCAACTACGGATACTTTTGCGTCGGTAGCGTTGGGCCTTCCTAAGAAATCCGCAACGTTTTTGATATCGGCTGTAAAACTTGC
>JAIEEW010000146.1 GCA_029067255.1 Clostridia bacterium
GTATATATAACCGCAATATCATTTAATCGCGGTCGCGACTTGAATAATCATTATCTTAATTATTACAATCTTTGTTGAACTAGCATATTAATTAAATTTAACAGCATTGTCCATGTCAGCATCGCGCCTATCGTAATACCGACGGCGGAATACTTTCTTGCGTCAGCGTCGTTTTTTGCAGATCGAACGTACGCAATGATACTTACTATCATTCCGGCTAAGCCAACAATCCTTCCTATTCTCATCAGCGGAACGTAAATTTTTGAAAAGCGAACATACTCGATACTTCTGCTCAAAATCAAACAATAGTCTATAAACGACAATACTACTACTAATACTAACGCCGACAGCGCGATTATAAATCCCACGCGAGCAAGTCCGCGCGCATCTTTATGTCTTTTTTTCATAAACGACGTTTCTACTTTATCTTCTTCCATATCAAAGTTGTCTATATCTTCTTGACTTACCATATCGTTTTTCCCCCCAAAAAAATTTTCAATATTTGATTATATTATATCCTATGATTATCAATAAGTCAATATCTGTTATTCTACGTTTACTTAGACAAAGAAAATACGGAACTTGATACCAAGTTCCGTATTAAAATCAATTTTGTCCGATTTATCGATTAAATAAGCGACAAACCGAAGCCTACGACTACGAGTATAATATATACTATGATACAAACGTATACCGTAATTCTGAAACCTTTCTTTTTGCTTCTGGCATAATAGTACGCAGATAAGCAGACAGCAACGCCGAGCGCTATGTCTTTAATGAGATTCATTACGTTCATAACGACACCGCCGCTTTGATCGATAGCGTTCAAAATAAGGTTGACGATAAAAATAACGATTGCGAGAATCATTACCACGCAAGCGCTAAGACCTATAAGAGCGTTCATGTTAGATCTAACGGATCTGTCTTCTACTTTCTTGCTCGTTGACTTTTTCTTTGCCATATTAAATCCTCCCGTGTAGTTTTTTGATTATTATATTCCATAAGAAAAATATTGTCAAGTTGGCGCGAGCATTTTTCCGCTCGAAATATCAACGTTTACAACTTATATAATATTGATAAATAATATTTATACTATTTTATATCTATAAATAATTTTTCTTGCCATACTTGCTTTCTGTCGCTACCATAGATATTATAATTACAATCGTATTGACTGGGCAAACGCAAATTGTAAGAATAAACGAAGCAATAAATATTGAAAGCAACAACATCAACGTATTGCTTATCAAAAGCGACAGCCCTACGGTTTTTCCAATTATTTTTCCCAGTTGTCTATCGTTTTCTACGTCATAATAATTGTTCAAAACGTTTAAGTAACCTTTAGACATAAGAAAAAACATTACGTCTAGCAAATAAAAAATCCCGACCAACAATAACGATAGAAACTTTTCGATTTGTATATCGACACGTCCCAGTACCGCCGCGAAATAGACGTTCGTCAATATTACATCAAAAGCGTTTACCGCAAATATAGCAATTTGCAATACGTTTGAATCGGCGCTCTTGCCCGCCGAAGCGATTTTAGAGTTGTAAATCATCGTCGCGACAACGACTGCGGAAAAAATAGCGGGCGCGGGAAGAAAATAATATATATTGCGCGTCCTGCCCGATTTTACTGCAAAAGCCGTCCATATCGCGAAACAAATCCACTCCGCGACAAGCGCGATTGCGTTTACTGTCGAAGCGACTAAGTACGTCTTGCCGTATTTTTTCATATGATCACCTTCGATTAAATTATATGTTATCGCAGGATAAATGTCAATATAGGTTATAAAAATCAACTCTTCATATCCCATGATTATCCCCCTTGAGATAAATGTCGCGTATATGTCGGTTTTGCTCGAATATCTTATGGTTATAATACATTATATGGTAAAGATTTTATCACCTAACCACACTATATTGTGGTTTGTCAAGCGATTTTATCAAATTTTTTTTAATTTATTTAGTCATTTTGTATTGCATAGCGCATACTCTTATGATATAATCAATTCTACACAAACGATATGAGGAGAGAAACTATGTACGTTATCAAGAAAGACGGAACCAAAGAGGCTTACAACGTTCAGAAGGTTGTTACCGCAGTCAACAAATCCGCCTTCCGCGCGCTTGTAAAATTCAGCGAGGAAGACATTCAGTTTATTTGCGACTTTGTCAACAAGAAAGTCGCTGCTATGAACAAAGATTTTATTAGCATAAGCGAAATGCACAACGTGGTTGAGTACGCGCTCGAATCTCTCAACCCCGCCGTTGCGAAGAGTTATAAAGATTACCGCAACTATAAGCAGGATTTCGTACACATGCTTGACGAAGTATACAAAAAAAGTCAGGCGATCATGTATATAGGAGATAAGGAAAACTCCAACTCCGACTCCGCTTTGGTATCCACCAAAAGAAGTCTTATTTTCAACCAACTCAATAAAGAACTTTATCAAAAATTCTTCCTTACCAAAGAAGAATTGCAAGCGTGCCGCGACGGATATATCTATATACACGATATGTCGGCAAGACGCGATACGATGAACTGCTGTCTTTTCGACGTCGCTACCGTACTAAAAGGCGGATTTGAAATGGGCAACATCTGGTACAACGAACCAAAGACTTTGGACGTCGCTTTTGACGTTATAGGAGATATAGTGCTTTCGGCTGCAAGTCAGCAGTACGGCGGATTCACCGTACCGCAGGTAGATAAGATTTTGGAGCCGTACGCGGAAAAGACTTTCCAAAAACAGTTTGACAGATACAAAGACATGGGACTTGACGACGCAAAAGCCGAAGAAGAGGCTATCAAAGACGTAAGAAAGGACATGATGCAAGGTTTCCAAGGCTGGGAATACAAGTTCAATACCGTCGCTTCGTCGAGAGGAGATTATCCGTTCATAACTATCACCGGCGGACTGGGAACGTCTAGATTTGCCAAAATGGCTAACATCTGTATGTTGGAAGTAAGAAAGAACGGTCAAGGTAAAAAAGAATGTAAAAAACCCGTACTCTTTCCCAAAATCGTATTCCTTTACGATGAAAAACTGCATGGAGAAGGCGGAGAACTCGAAGACGTATTCGACGCAGGCGTAGAATGTTCGTCAAAGACGATGTATCCCGACTGGCTCTCTTTGACGGGAGAAGGTTACGTCGCAAGCATATATAAAAAATACGGCGAAGTAATTTCGCCTATGGGTTGCAGAGCATTCCTTTCGCCGTGGTATGAAAGGGGCGGCATGTACCCCGCCGACGAAAATGATAAACCCGTATTCGTGGGCAGATTCAATATCGGCGCGGTAAGTCTGCACCTTCCTATGATATACGCTCAGGCAAAACAGGAATCGAGAGATTTCTACGAAGTGTTGGATTATTATCTCCAACTGATTCGCCAGTTGCATTTGCGTACCTATGACTATCTCGGCGAAATGAGAGCGTCTACCAACCCGCTCGCTTACTGCGAAGGCGGCTTCTACGGCGGTCATCTCAAATACAGCGACAAGATCGCTCCGCTTCTCAAAGCCGCAACGGCGTCTTTCGGTATTACGGCTCTCAACGAGTTACAGGAAATATACAATAAAAAATCTATTGCTGAAGACGGTCAGTTCGCTATCGAAGTTATGGAATATATCAATAAGCGTATAAACGAATTCAAGGAAGAAGACCATATTCTCTACGCTATGTACGGCACTCCGGCGGAAAGTCTTTGCGGACTTCAAGTCGAACAGTTCAGAAAGAAATTCGGCGTTGTCGCGAAAGTAAGCGACAGACCGTACGTTACGAATTCCTTCCATTGCCACGTTTCCGAAGATCTTACGCCTATACAAAAACAAAATCTTGAAAAGAGATTCTGGGATTTGCTCAACGGCGGAAAGATCCAGTACGTCAAATATCCTATCGATTACAACAAAGAAGCGATCCGCTCGCTTATAAGACGCGCTATGGCTTTAGGATTCTACGAAGGCGTAAACCTTTCTCTCGCGTATTGCGACGATTGCGGTCATCAGGAACTGAGCATGGACGTATGCCCCAAATGCGGAAGTAAAAACCTGACAAAGATTGACAGAATGAACGGCTATCTCTCTTATTCGAGAGTAAAGGGCGACACAAGGCTCAACGCCGCTAAAATGGCGGAAATACAAGACAGGAAGAGTATGTAACTATGCGATACCACAATATTACAAAAGACGATATGCTCAACGGCGACGGATTAAGAGTTGTACTGTGGGTAGCGGGATGCACACATCACTGTAAAGAATGTCAAAACCCCGTTACGTGGGATATAAACGGCGGACTGGAATTCGACGAATCTGCAAAAAAGGAAATTTTTGACGAACTGGATAAGTCGTACATATCGGGAATAACGTTCTCGGGCGGCGACCCGCTCCACCCTGCCAACCGTCAACCGGTTTATGAACTGGCAAAAGAAATAAAGGAAAAATTTCCCCAAAAGACGATTTGGCTGTATAGCGGTTTTGAATGGGAAGAAATCAAAGACTTGCCTATAGTCCCCTACCTTGACGTTATGGTCGACGGAAGATTCCAGTTGGAACTTCTCGATACCCAACTTCACTGGAAAGGCTCAAGCAATCAACGCGTTATTGACGTACAAGCGACGTTGAAGAAAGGCGAAGTCGTACTTCACGCTTGATTTTGTTAAATACAGATCACAAATGATAAATCCATAAATACACAAAAGATAAAACGGAAGTGAAATAATCACTTCCGTTTCTTATATTTCAGAACAAAAGCAAAATCTACGCTACGCTTCGATTTTGGTCGGACTTAAAGCGGATTCTAAATTAGACTAGATTTCTCCACTACGGTCGAAATGACGGGAGAGAAGACAGACTATGTTGACTTTACCCGTAATTTGTATTTTAACGACAATTAGTATGAATTGATAAAATAAATAAAGCAATGATTTTCCTATCGTAATTTGAGATTACAGAGAAATGAATCCTTACCCGTCATATTGAGCGAAGCGTAAGCGAAGTCGAAATATCTAGTCTTTTGATAGAATCAATATTTAAGTTTGACTATAATAGTATTGCAGTGAATAGTTTACATCTAGTCTAACTCTATTTCTTTATCATATAAACACAAGATTTCATTTGAGTCTAATTCCAAAATCTTGCACAGTTTTGAAAAAGTGTCTAATGCCGGTATTTTACGCTTAATACAAAATTGATGCATTAGCAAATATGATACCCCT
>JAIEEW010000147.1 GCA_029067255.1 Clostridia bacterium
ACGTAACGGCGCTAAATAACGTTATCAACGCTATATTCAGGGCGGAAGAGCATTTACACGATATTCAAGTCGCAGGAGAAGTTTCTGAGCATAAGATAGTGAAAGGGCATGCGTACTTCATATTGAAAGACGAAAACTGTCAGATTTCCGCAAATTGTTTTAACTGCGCGAAAACTTACGTTCCCAAAGTCGGCGAAAGTATAATCGCAAAAGGCTCTGTCGATTATTACGCGAAAGGCGGAAAACTGAATTTTAACGTTGACAGTATAACTCCTATAGGCAAAGGAATGCTCGCGCTTCAATTTGAAATGCTCAAACGAAAACTTCAAGGCGAAGGTTATTTTGACGAACAATTCAAAAAACCTATACCGCAATATCCGACAAACGTTTGCGTGATCACTTCTTTTAGCGGCGCGGTAATAAGAGATATAAAAAAGACTGTAAGACGCAAAAACGATTTGATAAATATATTTATCAAGGACGTAAGAGTTCAAGGCTCGGAAGCGCACAACGATATTATTAAAGCGCTTGAACAAGTTGATAAACTAGGTTACGACGTACTAATAATAGCAAGAGGCGGCGGCTCTGCGGAAGATCTTATGCCATTTAACAACGAAGCGTTGGTTAAAGCAATATTTAAATGCAAAACGCCTATTATATCGGCTGTCGGACACGAAACTGACGTTACGCTTTGCGACCTTACAGCAGATTACAGAGCGGCTACGCCAACTGCGGCGGCAGAATATATTGCTTACGATACCGCATTGTTAAAAGATTATTTTGCAGATATTTTGCTTAAAATGAATAAATATGCAAAAAGGCGAATCGCTGATGGAGAGAAGGAATTGAAAAGCAAATTTAGTTATATCAATTCCGCAATGAAACTTGAATACTCGCTAAACGCGCGTGTAATAGAACAGTATCTAATTAGACTTGTCAACGCGGCTGATAAAGCGAGCGCGGTTACAGAACATAGACTTGCCAACGCGATTGCAAAATTGCAAATACTCAATCCGCTTGCCGTTTTGGAGAAAGGTTACTGGTATATGAGCAAAGAAGGTAAGCCTGTCGTAACGACTAAATCGCTTGCAGTAGGCGAAACGGTGTCTTTACAGACTAGAGACGGTAAGGTCAAGGCGCAAATATTGGAGGTAAAAGATGAAATTTGAAGAAGCGTTGAGCCAACTTGATATAATAGTTGAAAAACTTGAAAGCGGAAAACTGTCTGTGGACGAGAGCATGAATTTGTATTCGAAAGCAATGGAACTTTGTAAAGATTGTAGCGAAAAACTCAACGAAGTTAAAGGTCAAATCGCGCTTTTGGAAGAAAAATCAAACGAACTTGTCGCAAAACTCGTAGAGGTTGAATAATGCAAAAAATTCTGGAAGAATACAGAAAAATATTTGCCAGACAACTAGAAGATTATTTTGACAATAATCCTTGCGATATTCAGCCTATTTTTCAGGCTGTGAAATACGGAATTGAAAACGGCGGAAAAAGAATACGTCCTGCGTTATGTTATATGGCAAGCGAATTCTGCGGAAAAGACGTTGAATTTATCGCATCAACGGCTGTGGGTATAGAAATGATACATTCGTATTCGCTTGTACACGATGATTTGCCTTGTATGGACGACGATTCTCTCAGAAGGGGAAAGCCTACGTCGCATATTATCTATGGCGAAGGAATGGCGGTACTGAGCGGCGACGCTTTATTGAACATGGCGTTTGAAGTAATGTTGTCCGATCGCAATTTCAATAAAAACGCATTGGAATCGGTTAGATATATTGCGAAAAACAGCGGAATAAACGGAATGATTGGCGGTCAATGTATAGATCTTGCCAATGAAAATAAACAAAATTATTCAATCGACGATATAATGAAACTTAATCGGTTGAAAACTTCGTGCCTTTTGAAAAGCGCGTTGGTTGGTAGCATCATAAAATGCGGCGGTAATTCGGAAGAAATTGCTGATATGGAAAGTTTCGCTACTAAACTTGGCGAGATTTTTCAGATTGTCGATGATATTCTTGACAAAACTTCGACAAAAGAAGTTTTAGGCAAAGACACAAATCAAGACAGCGCTAACGGTAAAAAGACCGTGGTAGATATACTTGGAATAGAAAAAGCAAAAGTGTATACAGAAGAGTTGGAAACTTCGGCAATCGCAGATATAAAGAAATACGGAGAGCGGGTTGATAAACTAATCGCTTTATGTAGGTATCTTACAAAACGATTGAATTGAAATAGCATAATAACCGGTTATTCTCCATATTTTATAATATGGAAAGAAAAAACCGATGCAAAAATATCGATAAACGTCGCGCTCAAAAAGAACGTGCAAAAATAAATATCGCCGAATTGTGGGTAATTAAAATCACTATATTTACTTTTTTCGGAGCAGTAATTTGCAGTTTTATCTCTCAAATTACAACTTCGAAAAGCGATATTATAATATCGATAATGCTTTTGTCTTTTATGATACTGGTAAGTATTATATTCGACGGTATAGGTTTGAGCGTAGCGTCCTGCTCGCAGGATGACATAAAAAAATACTCTCGCTATACAAAGCAATATAAAATAGCGCAATTCCTTATTAAAAACGCAGAGAAAGTAAACAATATCTGCGCGGACGTAATAGGAGATATGTGCGGTATACTGAGCGGAGCATGCGGGGCGTCGATTGTCGTCCAACTAAATCTCCATTCGCAAGGCGGGCATTGGATAACAATAATAGTATCCAGCGTTATTGCGGCGATTACGGTCGGCGGTAAAGCGTCGCTGAAAAAAGTTGCGGTAAAAAACAGCGCAGAGTTTGTTTTTATGTCTGCAAGAATAATAGGAATATTTATAACAAAAAAGAGGAAAAAGGATGAGAATTCTCGATAAAATCAAATTACCGGACGAATTGAAGACTCTTGAATGTCAGGATCTTGAAGTACTGTCGGAAGATTTGAGAGAAATAATAACTCAATATACTTTATCCAACGGCGGTCATCTAGCGTCGAATCTCGGCGTTGTTGATTTGACTTGCGCGCTTTCTTATGTTTTTGATTTTCCCAAAGACAAACTTATTTTCGATGTCGGTCATCAATGTTACGCTTACAAAATACTTAGCGGAAGACTTGAAAATTTTAAGATGTTGCGTCAGAAAGACGGTTTAAGCGGTTTTCCTAAAAGAGAAGAAAGCGATTTTGACGCAGTAAACAGCGGGCATGCTTCGACCGCGCTTTCAATTGGCTGCGGTATGGCAAGGGGAGACGCTGATGGGCAGATAATATGCTTGATAGGCGACGGAGCAATGACTGGCGGACTCTTTTACGAAGCGTTGAACGACGCGCTTACTTGAACAAAAAAGTAATCGTGATTATAAATGATAACAATAAATCTATTTCCGACAACGTAGGTTTTATCAACGACTATCTTAAAATCGTTAGAAAATACGGCAACGAGATATCTATACCGAATATTGAAAC
>JAIEEW010000148.1 GCA_029067255.1 Clostridia bacterium
GAATACGACAAACGCTAATATAAGTTGGTTGCTTCTCATTTGTTCGGCTATAATGGGAACGGGATTCGGCGGCGCGCAGATGATGCCTTGGCTTATCTTTGCGGACACTCAAGACGTAGCGGAACTCAAAACGGGAGTCAAAGATACGGGAACTTACAGCGGACTAATGACGTTTACACGAAAAATAGGCACGGCTATCGCTCAAAGCACTGTGCTGATTGTCCTTGCATGCGTAAAGTACAGCGCTTACACGGACGAGATTCTTAAAAATAAATCTGCGATCGCAGAAGCGGAAGCGGCGGGAGAAATACTTGACACTTCGCAAATGCTTCTTGAATACCCTACTCAAGTAACCACGGCTATAAGAATTCTTTTCGCTGTTGTCGTAGTGGTGATGATAGGTCTTGCGATATGGGCTTCGCTGAAATATAAAGTCAACGACCAAAAACTTACGCGCATCAAATATTTCCTTGAAAAACAACGCGCGGGCGAAAACGACTCGCTTAGCGAAGAAGAAAAAGCCGAAAGACAGGCGCTATTGGAGGAACTAGGCTGATGAACGAATTCCATACCGTACCGCTTACTAAACTAACGGGAGCGATTTGCTCTCTTACCGACGTTCCTGCTCCAAAACAAAGCGAAGGCGTAATGCAAGAGTTGGTCGACGCCGTATTAGAAAATACCGACGGCAGAAAAGTCGACAGAGTGCTTATGTACAACCCCGACGCAATAGGACGTTGGACGTGCGAAAAGTATAGCGAAAAATTTCAAAAGGTAAAAAAACACGCGCCGATCGAATTGCCTATCCTGACGGTCTTTCCGCCTAAAACTCCGGTTTGTTTCGGAAGCATGTATACCGGCGCAAGTCCGTCGGTACACGGCATTCAAAGTTATACGAAACCCGTAATAAAAATCGACAGTATTTTTGACGCAATGATAAGGGCGGGCAAAAAACCGTGTATCGTAGCCGTCAAAAATTCAAGTATGTCTAAAATCTTCAACGAAAGAGATATGGATTATTATTTCGAAGACTACGACGGGCAAGTAATAGCGAAAACGTTGGAACTTATAGAGAAAGACGAATACGATCTTATCTGCGTGTACAATCAGGAATTCGACGACGTAATGCACCGCTCGCACCCGAATTCCAAACGCTCGCAAAAAGCGATAGATCACTACTCCGACTATTTCGACGCGCTTGCTACGCAAGTAAAGAAATGTTGGAAAAACCACACTTCTCTAATAGGCTACGCGCCTGATCACGGCACTCATAGAGAATGGTATCTTTTGGGCAATCACGGAAAGAATATCCCTGAAGATATGAATATATTTCACTATTACGGTGTTATAAATCCTACGCAAAACGACAGCAAGTAAAATCCCCTTTGATCGATTTTACAAATTCAAACGCAATTAAGACAAAATACGCGAGTAAACGCCTTTTGTTCCCAAAATGCGTATTGACATTATTCTCTTTTTACAGTTTAATTTATATATGGAAGCGATATTATATGTTTTAGTTGCAATATGCCTTGTATTAGGCGTGATAAAAGCGCATGCGGGAAGCAAAGGCAACCGCGATTTTGAACTTCTAGCGAAAACGTGCGGCGCTTTGACTTTCGTCTGTCTTGGCATACTGGCGTTCTTTCTTTCCAAACCGTCTAGCGAGAATATGAGTTACGGTCTGGCGATAATCGTAGCGTTGATACTGGGTATGCTCGGCGACATATTTCTCTGTCTTGACAATTCCAACGCGCACCCCGACAGAAAAAATCTTATTCAAACGATAGGCGTAGTATTTTTCTTTCTAGGACATATCTGCTATATGTTCAATATGCTGACGCTCCAACCGCTCAAACTCTATTTGTTGCCTACGCTCGCTATCTTCCCTTTGATATACATTATACTGGCTGCAAAAAAAGTCCTTACCGCAAGCCTTGCGCAAAACGTAATGCTTACGATTTATTTTCTTGCATTGAACACTATTTTGGTATCGTCTATAAATCTTGTAATAATAGACGGCGCGACAGCGTTTACAATATTGCTCCTTGTCGCAAGCGCGTTGTTTATATCTTCGGACATAGTTCTCGGACTTTCTTGGTTTGCGCCCAAAGCAAAACTTCATAAAAATCACGATTATTATATAATACTGAGTTACTTTAC
>JAIEEW010000149.1 GCA_029067255.1 Clostridia bacterium
CGGAGCGTAAGCGGAGTCGAAATATCTATATAAATATAAAATCAATAATAAGGATTTGCCTACAAAAAGCGATAGACAAAACGATTGACAAGTTGCATATTATGTATTAAAATATTATCGTTAAAATATGGACAAAGTCTTTTAATGACAAAAGATTTAATGTAGGTGATTATAATGACAAAGAAATGGCTTTATGGCAGAAACGTAGTTTTGACAGGTTGTTCGACCGGTATGGGTAAGGAAGTATTGTTGCTTCTTGTTAAGAAATACGGTTGCAACGTCATGGGTGTGGCAAGAAACAAGGCTAAACTTGACGAATTGAAAGCGGAACTCGGAGATAAGTTCAGTTATAGAAGATTTAACATTTCCGATTTACAAGCGTGGAAAGACTTTGCGGTTGAACTTGAAAACATGGGATTCATGACTGACATACTTATCAACAACGCGGGTATGATCCAACCTTTCGGTCAGTATAACGACCTTACAGACGAACAGGTAAAGAGAGTTGTCGATACTAATCTTATGAGCGTAGTATACGGTTGCAAGGCTATGTTGCCTACTATCAAGAAATCCAAATACGGATATATTTGCAATGTTGCGAGCGCTTCTGCTATTTTGCCGGTCGGCGGCGAGAGTATTTATTCTGCGACAAAAGGCGGAGTATGGGCGTTGACAGAATGTCTGGCTCAGGAACTTAGGGGTTATGGCATAGGCGTATCTTGCGTAATGCCCGGACCTGTTAAGACGGATATTTACAAGGCAAGAGAAGGCGAAAGCGGACCTAAGGCGGATTCCCTTGTAGAAAGCATAGGCATTACGGCGCAGACAGCCGGCAAGAGAATTGTCAAGGCTATCAGAAAAGGTAAAGTCAGGGTAGTAACCGACGGCGTAGCAAGACTTATGGATTTCGGTATGAGAGTTTGTCCTTCGTTTACTTGCAAGGCTACCGGAAGTCTTATGAGAAAATTCAGCCCGAAAGTCAAGTCGTTCTATCCTATTTATCAAGAGCAGATCGAAAATAAAAAGGCTATCAAGCAAATGAAAAAAGATAGAAAAAAGACCGTTTATAAGAAAATCGATCAAGTACCGGAAGGCGCGTTTAAGAACGACGATCTGCAGGATAAATAATCTTATAAAATATATTCCTGCTTTATAGTAAAAATTATTTGACACACCCCATTGTTTGTGCTAAAATGTAAACGCACCTATTATGGGGTGTAATTTTTTTGGAGGATTGTGAAATGACAACAAGAATCACCTTGGCTTGTACGGAATGTAAACAACGCAATTACGACACATATAAGAATAAAAAGAATACTCCCGACAGGTTGGAACTTAAAAAGTATTGCAAATTCTGTAAAAAAACGACGGTTCACAAAGAAACCAAGTAATAAGGAGAGAGCGTTTTTATGGCGAAGAAAAATAAGAATAAAACGGTTAACGAGCCTTTGGTATCCAACGCGCCTTTGATGGACGCGGATTTGAGCGCGGAAACCGCAACAGCGCAGAAAAATACTTATAAGAAGAATAAGGCTAATAAAAAGAATGCTCAGAAACCGAAACTCGGAGCAAGAATCAGAAGAGCCTTCAAAGAGATGTTTTCCGAACTCAAAAAAGTATCCTGGCCTACGGCTAAAAAGACTCTGTCGATGTTTGGCATAGTTTTGGCTGTCGTATTCTTTTTCTTGGTCATAATATCCGCATTCGACTACGGTATCATCAAACTTATCGAACTTTTGATGAACTCGATTTAAGGAGAAACTTATGGAAGAAATGGAAAAGACTAACGGCATAAGCGACGCTAAGTGGTATATTCTTCAAACACAGTTCGGCTACGAGTCCATCGCGTATTCGTCTTTGAAACAGTTGGTAGAACTCAATAGTTTGCAAGACTACATTTTTGATATCGTAGTACCGGAAGAAGAGGAAATTGTGGAGCGCAACGGCAAGAAAAAAGTCGTTATGCGCAAGAAATTCCCAAATTATCTCTTTATCAAGATGATTTACACCAAAAAGATTTGGTTTTTGGTCAAGAATACCAGAGGTATCAAAGATTTTTGCAGCGGTTACGACGGTAAGCCGTTGCCGATGAGCGACGACGAAGTAAAGCGCGCGCAACTTGAAAAAGTAACGATAGACGATCTCAAGATCAACGTAGGAGATCATATAAACATCATGAGCGGACCTTTGCAAGGTTTTATCGGCGAGATCAAAGAGATCAAGTTGGATATCGAAAAGGTCAAAGTATCAGTTATGATGTTCGGCAGAGAGACGACCGTAGAGTTGGACTTTGCTCAGATAGAAAAATTATAATAAGTCAACAAAAGTCATTTATGACTTGGGAGAAACGTAAAATACTTGCAATGCGTTTCGTTAATACCACGATTGCTTAGGAGGTAAACACTATGGCAAAGAAGATTAAGGCAGTAGTAAAGTTGCAACTGCCCGCCGGTAAGGCAACACCTGGACCGCCTGTCGGTTCCACGCTTGGACCTCACGGAATCAACATTCCGGGATTTACCAAAGAATTCAACGAAAAGACCAAAGGTCAGGAAGGACTCATTCTCCCTGTAGTAATGACGATTTTCGAAGACCGTTCCTTTACGTTCATACTCAAGACTCCGCCTGCCGCTGTTCTTATCAAAAAGGCTTGCGGTTTGCAAAGCGGTAGCGCTAAACCCAACAAGGATAAGGTAGCGAAACTTACTCAGGCTCAACTCGAAGAGATTGCAAAAACCAAAATGCCCGATATCACTGCGGGAAGTTTGGAAGCGGCAAAGAAAACTATTGCCGGAACCGCTCGTAGCATGGGCGTACTCGTCGAAGAATAATAAGGAGGCTTTAAGATATGAAACAAGGTAAAAGATTTATCGAGGCTTCTAAGTTAGTAGATATGACGAAGTCTTACGAACCGCAAGAGGCTATGCAACTGGTTGTAAATACCGCAACGGCTAAATTCGACGAGTCTATCGAACTTCACGTAAGACTCGGCGTAGATTCCAGACACGCTGATCAGCAGGTTAGAGGCGTTGTAGTTCTTCCGCACGGTACCGGTAAAACAAAGAAAGTGCTTGTTATCGCAAAGGGCGCTAAGGCTGACGAAGCGACTGCTGCGGGCGCTGATTACGTCGGTGGAGAAGAATATATCAACAAAATCAAAAATGAAAACTGGTTTGATTTCGACGTC
>JAIEEW010000015.1 GCA_029067255.1 Clostridia bacterium
CTCTCATATACACTCCTTTTGACACAAGTCAAACTTGTAATAAATTTTGATTCTATATTATTATATCACTCAATAATTAAGTTGGCAAATAATATAAGCAATTTGTAAAAAATTTAACAATAATAAATAAGAATGAATTTTGATAGCATTTTGAAATCAAACTGTTTAGTCGTCTATATTTTCTTTTGCAAAAAGCGGGGACTTGAAAAATTCTTGCAGAGTAATATTAAGACCGTCGCAAATACCGTATATGGTTGAAAGTTTGACAGTGCTACTTTTTGTCATGGTTACAATAGTTGGTCGCGGTACGCCGCTCAAATTTGCAATAGCATTGATCGTTAGATTATTCTCTTTTGCGAGATCGTTTATTCTCTTATATACAGCGTCTACTAGTCTCATAGTCTTTTAGTCATCTCTATATCAAGGTTTTCAAAATCAAATACGATAACCTTGTTTTAATCTTCTATATTATTTCTGGCAAAAAGCGGAGATTTGAAAAATTCTTCAATAGAAATATCAAATCCTTCACAAATTCCATAAAGGGTACTGATTTTTACAGAACCGCTTCTTTTCTTTTTGATTGAAGAGAGAGTAGTTTGCGGAACTCCGCTTGCTTTGAACAAGTCATATTTGCTCATATTTCTTGCAATACATAATTCTTCTATTCTTTCAATTATAGCGTCTTGAAGTTTTATAATCTATCTTATTCAAATTCAATATTTCCGTCTAAAAACAGCGGGTCGTTGAGAAAGTCAAGCAGAGTAATATGAAAACCCCTAGCAATCATATAAATCGTACTTAGCGTAACGGTTTTGTTTCTTCCGTTCATAATGCATTGCATACTGCCATGTTGAATCCCCGATTCTTGTTCCAAACGATATTGAGTTATTCCTTTTTCAATCAATAAGTTTGTAATTCTTTTTGCAACTGCGTCGTTTACCGTCATGACTTATCTTATTTAATCTTCTACGTTATCTCTGGCAAAAAGCGGGGACTTGAAAAATTCTTCAAGGGAAATATTAAATCCTTCACAAATTCCATAAAGGGTACTGATTTTTACAGAACCGCTCCTTTTCTTTTTGATTGAAGTGAGAGTAGTTTGCGGAACTCCACTTGCCTTAAACAAGTCATATTTTGTCATATTTCTTTCAATACACAGTTGTTCTATTCTTACAATTACAGCGTCTTCAAGTTTCATGGTTTGTTTCCTATAGTTTTTAAGAAAGTATAGCCAAATATAAAAAACTTTTACTGCTAAGTATAGCATTTGTTGAATTTTTATTATTTTTATGCTATACTTAGCAATATGAATAAAAATTAGGAGAATTGTAATGAAAAAGTCTACCGCTTGTTTTACAGGACATAGAAGCCAAAAACTGCCATGGGGATTTAATGAAGAAGATAGCAGATGTCAAAAAATGAAAGAAAGACTTAGAAATGAGATTGTAAATGCAATAGAAAATGGATATAAGACTTTCCTTTGCGGCATGGCTATAGGTTTTGATATGATTTGCGCTGAAACGGTACTGTCGTTAAAAGAGAATTATCCCGAAATAAAACTTATCGGGGCGTTGCCGTGCAGGAATCAAGATTGTAAATGGTCTATCAAAGACAGACAGAGATATAGAGATTTGCTGGATAAATTGGACGGCGAGCGCTGTATATACGACGACTATATAGGAGCGGAGTGTATGTTGGAGCGGAATCGCTATATGATAAACAATTCTTCGCTATTGATTGCGCTTTTTGACGGTTATACTGTCGGTGGCACTAAATCTACTGTAGATTATGCGAAAAAGCAGAACTTGACAATAGTTGTCATAAAGCCTTAACAATAAATCAAAGGAAATATACGGATATGGATAATGTGGAAAATTTCATTATGAATCAAATTAAAACGATATATGTTAAGCAATCTATTGATTGGCACGTCGCATATTTTTATTTGGAGAATATGAAAACGTTGTCAGGGGTATTCGATGATAAAAAATTTTGTGAGATTTATGATCAAATGCTTAAATACATTGCCAAAAAATTGGACACTCATTACGACGGTATGACAAAAGATATTTTTGTTGTAGTGGAGCAGGGGGCAACCGAAGAAGAATTCGCAACGTGGTCAAAATCAGTTAAAATTAAACTATAAAATACGCTGTATAAAAATGAGTGTCAAACCGTCTTCCCAAACATAAGAATTGTTTTCTGTCATAAAATTGCGCATTTCAAAGTTATAGAAGGCGAAGTTTCGGTTGGAGATCAAAATAATTCTGCCGTAACGATGTCGATCAAATTAAGATGAGTTTGCATTTTTTGCTTTTTGTAAAGTTTGCTTACATATTTTCCAACAATTACCACAAACTACTAACAACAAAGCGTGTGGAGGAAAATATGCAAGCAATTATTATGGCGGGCGGAATGGGAAGCAGATTAAGACCTTTGACGAATTCCGTGCCTAAGCCGTTGGTCAATATTATCGATAAACCCGTAATGGAGTACGTCATTGAAAATCTTGCGCTCGGCGGGGTAACGGACATTGCCGTTACGGTAGGCTATAAAAGCGAAATGATTATGGACTATTTCGGCGACGGCAGTAAGTGGGGAGTATCGCTGACATACTTTGAAGAAAAAGAACCTTTGGGTACCGCCGGCGGCGTCAAAAACGCAAGCGAGTTCATAAAGGACGACTTTCTCGTTTTGTCTGCGGATGGATTTTGCAATATCGACATAAGCGATTTTTGCGATTATCACAAATCCCATAAACAGACTATTACTATGGCGGTAAGGTATATGCCCGACGCCAGGGGGTACGGACTTGTCAGGACAAACGAAGACTCGATCGTTACTTCTTTTGCCGAAAAGCCGAAATTTCTTTGTTCAGGGTTGATAAATATGGGTATTTATGCTTTCGATAAAGAAATTATCGAAGAGATACCGGACGGAAAATGCGATTTTTCATACGACGTGTTTCCCAGACATATCGGAGATATCAGATCATACTCAACGGATTGTTTTTGGTCGGATATCGGGACTTTGTCGGATTATTACCTTACTAACCACTACGTGAGCGTTCATCCTGAAAATTTCGGAGTAACGTTCTGATAACAAGTAGAATAGAACTTGAATTTGCAAAACGGAAGACGTAAGTCTTCCGTTTTTCTATGGATAAAATGGGAATAGCCCAGATAAGGAAGAAATTTACCAAAAAACGGCAACTCTCAGCAAATAAAGCCAAACTTTGTCTGCGTTTCCCTTGAATTTTTAATATTTTTATTATATAATTATATTTGTAATAATTAAGTCGGTAGAAATTTTAAGACAAAAGGAGTCATTTTGGCAAAAAGACAAAAACAACTGGAAGTTTCGTTTTTGGGCGGAGTGGGAGAGATAGGCAAGAATATGACGGCGATACAATACGCCGACGATATAATTATAGTAGATTGCGGTTCTACTTTCCCGTCGTTCGACGATACTCCGGGAATAGATTTGATAATACCCGATTTTTCGTTTATAAAAGACAACATCGAAAAAGTAAAGGGAATACTGATAACCCACGGACACGAAGACCATATAGGCGGATTGCCTTATCTTCTGGCAGAATGCGGGAATATACCTATCTACGGCAGCGCGCTCGCGATCGCGCTTATAAAACATAAACTCACGGAAAAGAAGTTGCCTATGCCCAAACTTCACGTAGTAAAAGGCGGCGACGTCAAGCGTATCGGCTTATTTTCCGTAGAGTTTGTCAGCGTAACTCATTCTATACTTGGCGCGTTCGCCCTTTCGATTGCTTACGGTTCAGGCGTGGTATTCCATACGGGCGACTATAAGATAGACCATACGCCGATAGACGGAGAATGTATAGATTTGGCGAGAATAGCGGCGATAGGCAATAAGGGCGTTACGCTTATGCTTGGCGAATCGACCAACGTCGAAAAGAAAGGTACGACGATTTCCGAAAGAGACGTAGGCATAACTTTGGAAAGAGTTATCGAAACCAACAGAGACAAGCGTATTATTATCGCTACTTTCGCTTCCAACGTCAACCGCGTTCAGCAAATAATCAATATTTGCGAGAAAGTGGGCAGGCGAGTTGCGTTCGACGGCAGGAGCATGGTAAAAATATCCGAGATCGCGCAGGGACTCGATATGCTCAGTTGTAAGGAAAACACGCTTATCGATATAGAAGATATCAAGAGTGTGGAACCGGATAAACTTTGCATTATATCCACAGGATCGCAAGGCGAGCCTATGAGCGCGTTGACAAGAATGGCCAACGGCGAAGATAAGGACGTTATCATAGGCGACAATGACGTAGTGGTCATTTCATCTCAGCCTATACCCGGCAACGAAAAAGCGGTTTATACTCTTATAAACAAACTTTACCGCAGAGACGCGAAGGTGCTTTACGGGTCTTTGGAACAACTCCATGTTTCGGGACACGCCTGTCAGGACGAACTCAAACTTATGCTTTCGCTTGTAAAACCCAAATATTTTATACCCGTACACGGTGAATACAGACATCTCAAAAAGCATCAGGAACTTGCGCTTTCAATGGGATTTGAAAAAGAAAATACCAAAATCGTCGATATAGGCAGCAGAGTGGCGATAGGTAAAAAGTCGATACAGTTTATCGACAGCGTGGAAGCGGGAGAAGTATACGTAGACGGATTCAGCAACGTAGACAGCCTTGTTCTTAAAGACAGAAAACAACTTATGACGGACGGAGTAGTCATAGTGTTGCTAAATATAAACGTTGCGGACAGACAACTCATATCTTTGGATATTCTGACCAGGGGACTTATGTTTGACGAAGAGTTCCTTGAAAATATCAAGGAGATAGTTGAAGACATATTCAATTCGTCGAGTTATAAGGATGAAAACAGCAGGGGCGGTCTGAAAAACAGTATAAGAAAGAAAGTGGCGAGAGTTATTCTCAACAAACTAAAACAAAAGCCGATGATACTTCCTGTGCTTATCGAGCAGGTAAGGGAAGAGCGGACGGAAGAAGAATGACGGGTACCGATAAAATACTAAAAGAAGTACACGATAAAGCGCGTGAAGAATTCGTAATGCTATTATCCGACGAATGCGAAGAAACGCTGAAAAAACTCTTTTCGGAGAGAAAACCAAAAAGAGTTTTGGAGATAGGGACGGCGATAGGTTATTCTTCATCGGTGATGGCGCTTGCGAGCGATTGCGTTATCGATACCGTGGAAAAGGACGGAGAGAGAATAAAAAGAGCCAAAGAACTTTGGAAAATTCTAGGCGTGGAGAATAGAATAAATTGCTATCACGGCGACGCGGACGAACTTCTTGTAGACACGGTAAAAGGCAAGACTTACGATTTTGTCTTTCTCGACGGCGCGAAATCGGCGTATAAAAGACAACTTGTTTTTTTAGAGCCGTATATAGAAAAAGGCGGAACAGTACTGTGCGACGACGTGCTTTATCTGGGACTAGTCAAAGGCGAAGAGAAAGCGCCGCATAAGCACAGAACGATAGTGAACAATATGAGAGAATTTCTCGTATATTTGGAAGAAGACGGCAAATTCGATTTTGAATTGATAGATAAGGCGAATGGGATTGCCATAGCGAGGAAAAGATGAATAGAGTAGAACTTCTTGCGCCGGCAGGCGATATGGAAAAACTGAAAACTGCTTTGCATTTCGGAGCGGACGCTGTATACGTCGGCGGCAGCAAGTTTTCTTTGCGCGCCAACGCGAAGAATTTCGAAGAAGCGGAACTCGCTCAGGCGGTAGAGTATACTCATAGACTTGGAAAGAAAATCTACGTGGCGGCAAACGTTTTTGCAAACAACGCGGATTTCGACGGATTGAAAGAATACTTTATATCTTTAAGAGAAATAGGCGTGGACGCTGTCATTATAAGCGATCCCGGAGTACTCGCGCTTTGTCGAGAAGTCGCGCCCGATTTGGAAATACATCTTTCCACGCAAGCGAATACGACGAATAAGTATTCGGCGAAATTTTGGGCGGAGCAGGGCGTAAAGAGAATAGTGCTTGCAAGAGAAACGCCTATGAAAGACATAAGAGAGATCAGAGAGTTTTTGCCGCAAAATATCGAGATAGAAGCGTTCGTACACGGAGCGATGTGCATAGCGTATTCGGGCAGATGCCTTTTGTCAAACGCGCTTACCGGCAGGGCGTCCAACAAGGGCGATTGCGTACAGGCGTGCAGGTGGGAGTACAGTATAGTGGAAACCAACAGGGGCGGACAGCCTTTGACGATAGGTCAGGAAGAGCGCGGTACGTATCTGCTCAATTCCAAAGATCTAAATATGATAGAGCATATAGGCGAACTTGCTGAAGCGGGCGTTTATTCTTTCAAAATCGAAGGTAGAATGAAATCGCCGTATTACGTCGCAAGCGTTGTAAACGCGTATAGACAGGCGATAGATTTATACTATAAAGACGGCAAGGACGCAAAACTGCCCGCGTCGCTCATAGACGAGTTGTTCAAAAACAGCCACAGAGATTATACTACCGGATTTTATTTCGGAGAGAAGGACAGCGTTTGTCTGGAAACTTCACAGCCTAAGTGCGACTACGAATTTATCGCGCAGGTAAAAGGGTACGATGAAGAAAAGAGAATGCTGGTCGTGGAGATGAGAAATAGATTTGCCGTCGGCGACGATTTGGAAATTCTATCCGCAGACAGCGAATATGCGAACGACGTTTTGCATATAGAAAAAATGTACGATTTTGAAATGCAACCCGTAGAAGACGCGAAGTTGGTACAGCAACTGCTTTATATCCCAACGGACAAAAAATTGAAAGAAAGGGATATACTGAGAAAAAAGAAAGAGATAAAATAAAGGTTTTCGATACCGTAAAGAGAATACGGAAGAAAAGACGAAGGCAAAGGGCGAGAGAAAATGAAAAAAACCGTATTGATTTTATATTCCGACAGATACGATACTTCGGCGGTTGCGCTGAAAGAGTTTCTTGAAGACGACGGCAAGTATGACGTTGTCGCGCTCAACGAGAGCAAATACGACAATTTAAGACTGTTGAGAACGTACAACGGACTATATAAGTTCACTTACAGAAACGCTCCCGCGCTCAACAACGTTATCGTCAATCTTCCGACTGCGGAAGTAAAAAGGAAAAAGGACAGCGACGGCAATATCGTCGCTTACAAGGCTAACAGCGAAACATTCCAAAGATGGCGTAAATTTGATAATATCGCTATGCGTTTCGACGCTGATTACGTTGTCTGCACAAGCCAGTATACGATAAAAAAAGCGGTAATAGCAAAAGAGAAATACCGTTTGCAAGGCAAGATATTCGCATTGCTGACAGACTACGCTTTGCAAGATAATTTCGTAAATTACGATTTGGACGGTTATTTCGTTATCACAAAGCGCGCGAAAGTCGCTTTGGTAAAAAAGGGAATAGACGAAAACAAAATTTACATTATCGATATGCCGTTGACTGTTCCCGCGCCGATAAAGCGTACCAACGAAGAAGTCAGAAAACAGTTTGATATTCGCAACGAACTTCCCGTCGTTTTGATAGTAGGCGGCAGATACGGCTCAAAATATATCTATGATACGCTTTTGAGCGTATGCAATAGAGAAGAATACGATTTTCTCGTATTGTTGGACGGCAACGCGGGAGCGCAAAGAAAGTTTGAGAGATGGTCGAAAAAGAATCCGGTATCCAACAACATTTATTTTGTGCAGAATACAAGCGAACTTTCCAAAGCGTATTTTATCGCAGATTACGTTATTTCCGCGCCAACCGCGGCGATATGTTATGAATCGCTTTTGAGAAAATTACCGCTTATTCTCATGGACGGCGCAAACAACGTTGAAAACAAAAACGCAAAATATCTGATATCGAGCGGGTTTGCGTATTCGGGTATAAACAAAAAGAGAATGGATATCGCTTTTGATAAAGTATCGGAAGACAGGACGGTTTGGGCGGCTATGTGCGAAAGATACTTCAAAAGCGACGGCTGCGAACAATTTCTTAAGTGTCTTGATCTTATAGACGAAGGTAAAGACCCCA